>NZ_RAVW01000470.1 GCF_003611585.1 Corallococcus exercitus
CCACCACGCCCCACCGGAACGCCTTCACCGCACCCGCCTGCACCGCGTTCCTTGAGGGCCGCATGGGCGCGCACCCTACCCGGCCGCGATCCTCCGTCAAGCGTCGGAGCCGGCCCGTGGAATGCCGCGCATGCCTCCGGCGACCATCGATGCCGCCCGGGCCTTCGTCCGCGCCGGGTCCGGTGAAGGGCCACCGCTTGCCGGGCCTTCCGCCGTCTTCACATGCCGGGGCGAGTGAACGGCACGTTGCGCGCGCGGCCGGCGTCGGCCAGCGCTGAGCGGGCCTGCTGGAGCCGGTCCTCGCGGGCCGAGCCCCGGGGGGCCATGCCCAGGGGCCACCGCATCCGCGTGCCGTCGTCCAGTTCCACGGTGAGGCCGTGGTGGCGGTAGAGCCCCGTCAGCATCACGCTGATGACGCCCGCCACCAGGGCCATGAGCCGTACCGCCTGCGTGGGCGCCCAGAAGAGGCCCAGGGCGGTGAAGGCGAGCAGTCCCAGCGCTTCAAAGTAGGGCCGCGTGCGCCACTCCAGCCGCCGCACCCGCGTCCACGGCACGTCGAGCGCCGGGCCCCCGCCCGGGCGCCCCTGGAACGACAGCTGTTCGTCGTTCACCGCCAGGGTGCGCCGGTTGCCCAGGTCCAGCACCAGCGGGGAGGCGCGGAGCGGTGGGGCCGAAGCCGCCGGAGCCATGGGCGGCAGGGGCGCTTCCGGCAGCTCCGCGTTGCAGAAGGCACAGCGGCGCCGGGCCGCCGACTGGGGGCGCCCGCAGGAGGAGCACATGACGAGCACTTCCGCGGGCACTTCCCCTCCCTCGCTTGCCGTCAGCCGACGACGAAGTTCACCAGCCGCTTGGGGACGAAGACGAACTTGCGCAGCGTCTTGCCTTCGAGGGCGGCCTTCACCTTGTCGTCCGCCTCCGCCGCCGCGCGCACCGCCGCCTCGTCCGCGTCCGCCGCCACGCGCACCTCCGCGCGCAGCTTGCCGTTCACCTGCACGGCGTACGGAATCACGTCGTCCACCACCAGGGCCGGGTCGAACTCCGGCCAGGCCTCCGTGACGGTGGACGCCTTCGCGCCGTAGGCCTCCGCCAGCTCGTCCGCGATGTGCGGCGCGAACGGGGTGAGGATGCGCGCGAGCAGCCGCATCGCCTCGCCCATCGCCGCCTTCTCAGCGGGCGTCTCCGGCGTGCCCACCGCGTAGAGCGCGTTCACGCACTCCATGACGCCGGCGACGGCGGTGTTGAAGGACAGCCGCTCGATGGCCTCCGTCACGCGCTTGACGCACTTGTGCGCCGCGCGGCGCGTCTCCAGCGCCTTGCCCTCGTAGGGCCCCGAGTGCGTGGCCTCCGCCGACGAAGCGTGGTGCGTGGCGGCCAGCGTCCACACGCGCTTGAGGAAGCGGAACACGCCCTCCACCTGCTCGTGGGACCAGTCGAAGTCGCGCTCCGGCGGGCCCGCGAAGAGCACGTAGGTGCGCGCGGTGTCCGCGCCGTACTTCTGCACGATGGTGTTGGGCGCCACGCCGTTGCCGTAGCGCTTGCCCATCTTGCGGCCGTCGGCGCCGTTCACGATGCCCTGGGTGATGAGGCGCGTGACGGGCTCGTCCACCGGAGAGAGCCCAAGGAGCTTCATCACCCGGGTCCAGAACCGGAAGTAGAGCAGGTGCATCACGCCGTGCTCGGGGCCCCCCACGTAGATGTCCACCGGCAGCCAGCGCTTGCCCTCCTTCGGGTCGAAGGGCGCGGCGTCGTACTTCGGCGACAGGTAGCGCGCGAAGTACCAGCAGGAGTCGACGAAGGTGT
Source organism: Corallococcus exercitus (assembly GCF_003611585.1). Classification (GTDB taxonomy): domain Bacteria; phylum Myxococcota; class Myxococcia; order Myxococcales; family Myxococcaceae; genus Corallococcus; species Corallococcus exercitus. The sequence continues at coordinate 1,801 of NZ_RAVW01000470.1, forward strand.
CCATCGTCTCCGCCTCCCGGCGCGCGGGGCCGCCGCACTTGGGGCACGTGGTGTTGATGAAGGACGGCACCTTCGCGAGCGGGGGCTCACCCTTGCCGGTGAGCACCGCCTGCGTGTCGATGTCCGGCAGCCGCACCGGGAGCTGATCCTCCGGGACGGGGAGGCCCTTGCGCTCCGGGTCGCACTTCTCGCAGTAGACGATGGGGATGGGCGTGCCCCAGTAGCGCTGGCGGCTGAAGCCCCAGTCCTTCTGGCGGTACGTCACCGTCGCCTTGCCCTGCCCCTGCGCCTCCAGCTTCGCGGCCAGCTTCACGCGCGCTTCGGCGGAAGGCATGCCGGTGAAGTCACCGGAGTCCACCAGCACGCCGTCCTCCGTGTAGGCCGCCTCCAGCGTCTCCCCGGCACCGAGCTTGTCGCCGGACGCGGGCTGGATGACGACGCGCACGGGCAGCGCGTACTTGCGAGCGAAGGCGAAGTCGCGGGCGTCGTGTGCCGGCACGCTCATCACCGCGCCGGTGCCGTAGTCGCTCACCACGAAGTTGGCGATCCAGATGGGCACCGGCTGGCCCGTCACCGGGTTGAGCGCGTGGCCGCCGGTGAAGACGCCCTCCTTCTCCGCGTCCTCGCCCAGCCGCTCCGTCTTGTTCTGCGCGGCCATCTTCTTCGCGAACGCGTCCACGTCCGCGCGGCGGTCCGCCGTCGTCACCTGGGCGACGAGCTTGTGGTCCGGCGCGAGCACCACGTAGGTGCAGCCGTAGAGCGTGTCCACGCGGGTGGTGAAGACGCGCAGGGCGGCGTCATGCCCCTGCACGCGGAAGTCCACCTCCGCGCCGTCGGAGCGGCCAATCCAGTTGCGCTGGGCCGCGGTGATGCGGTCCGGCCACTCCTTGAGCGTGTCGAGCGCGTCGAGCAGGTCCTGCGAGTACTTCGTGATGCGGAACGCCCACTCGGGCATCTCCTTGTCCTGCACCTCGGAGTCGCAGCGCTCGCAGCGGCCTTCCTTCACCTGCTCGTTGGCGATGACGGTGAGGCAGCCGGTACACCAGTTCACCTTGCTGAAGCGGCGATAGACGAGCCCGCGCTCGAGCATCCGGAGGAAGAACCACTGGTTCCAGCGGTAGTACTCCGGCTGGCTGGTGTTGACCTCGCGCGTCCAGTCGTAGCTGTAGCCGAGCGTCTTGATCTCCGCCTTGAACGACTCGATGTTCTCGCGGGTGCGGATGACCGGGTGGACGCCGTCCTTGATGGCCGCGTTCTCCGCCGGCAGACCGAAGGCGTCCCAGCCCATGGGGTGCAGTACGTCGAAGCCGCGCATCTGGTAGTAGCGCGCGTAGACGTCCCCGATGAGGTAGTTGCGCACGTGCCCCATGTGCATCTGGCCGCTGGGGTACGGCAGCATCTCCAGGACGTACTTCTTGGGGGCATCCGGACGCCTGCCTGCCCGGAAGAGGCCCTCCTGCTCCCAGCGGGTCTGCCACTTTCCTTCAATCGACTGCGGCTCGTAACGCTCGTTCATCGCCATGGCTCCTCGGACTCTTAGCGGGAGGTAGGACACGCGGGCAACAAGTCTTGGCGCGTCGAAAGCCTGGACGGCTGGCGCCCCGGGCCCCCTGACCGGACAGCCGGGTGGGAGGGGCCCCCAGCCGGCCTGGCCTAGCCTGGGGGTGGACCTCGCTCGGTGCTTGCCCTCGGGCCCGGGCGCGACTAACTCGCCTTCCCGGTCTGGAGCAGAGGGAGAGCACCATGCAGGTCGTGAGTGTGAAGAAGGCCCTGTCGGGGGCCGTCGAAGCGGGCTCGAAGGTGGAGGTGCGCGGCTGGGTGCGGACGCGCCGCGACTCCAAGGCGGGCATCAGCTTCGTCAACGTGAGCGACGGGTCGGTCTTCGACCCCATCCAGGTCGTCGCGCCCAATTCGCTGCCCAACTACGAGAAGGAGATTTTGCGGCTCACCGCGGGCGCCTCCGTCATCTGCCGGGGCACGCTGGTGCAGTCCCAGGGCAAGGGGCAGGCGTTCGAGATCCAGGCGGATGAGGTCCAGGTGCTGGGCCTGGTGGACGACCCGGACACCTACCCCATCCAGCCCAAGCAGCACTCGCTGGAGTTCCTGCGGGAGGTGGCGCACCTGCGCGTGCGCACCAACACCTTCGGCGCCATCACGCGCGTGCGCAACGCGGCGGCGCAGGCGGTGCACCGCTTCTTCCACTCGGAGGGCTTCTGCTGGGTGAACACGCCCATCATCACCGCGAGCGACGCGGAGGGCGCCGGGCAGATGTTCCGCGTGTCCACGCTGGACGCCACCAACCCGCCGCGCGGGCCGGACGGCAAGATTGACTGGGGCAAGGACTTCTTTGGCAAGGAGGCCTACCTCACCGTGTCCGGGCAGCTGAACGTGGAGGCGTACTGCCTGGCCATGTCGAAGGTCTACACGTTCGGCCCCACGTTCCGCGCGGAGAACAGCAACACCACGCGGCACCTGGCCGAGTTCTGGATGATTGAACCGGAGATCGCCTTCGCGGACCTCAACGAGGACGCGCTCCTGGCGGAGCGGTTCCTCAAGTACGTGTTCAAGGCCGTGCTGGACGAGTGCGCGCCGGACATGAAGTTCTTCGAGGAGCGCCAGCAGAAGGGCGTCACGGAGCGGATGGAGAAGTTCATCGGCTCCAGCTTCGAGCGCATCGACTACACGGAGGCCGTCTCCATCCTCCAGAAGGCGAAGAAGAAGTTCGAGTACGCGCCGGAGTGGGGCAAGGACCTCCAGACGGAGCACGAGCGCTACCTCACCGAGGAGCACGTGGGCCGGCCCGTGGTGGTGATGAACTACCCGGAGGCCATCAAGGCCTTCTACATGCGCATCAACGAGGACGGGAAGACCGTGGCCGCGATGGACGTGCTCGCCCCGGGCATCGGAGAGATCATCGGCGGCAGCCAGCGCGAGGAGCGCCTGGACGTGCTGGACGCGCGCATGCGGAAGTTCGGCCTCGAGCCCGCGCACTACCAGTGGTACCGCGACCTGCGCCGCTACGGCACGGTGCCGCACGCGGGCTTCGGTCTGGGGTTCGAGCGGCTCATCGTCTACATGTGCGGCCTGCAGAACATCCGCGACGCCATCCCCTACCCGCGCGTGCCGGGCTCCGCCGCGTTCTAGTCCGCGCCCCGACGCACTGAAGTCGCACTGAAGTCAGCAAGGGCCTCCCGTGGCGTGTCCTGCGGGAGGCCCTTCGTGTTTCAGCCCTTCGGCTTGATGCCCGCGCGCTCCTGGGCGAGCGCCCCCAGCGCGGACCAGTCCTCGTCGCCGCGTCCCTGCGCGACGCCGGTGAGGAAGTGGTCCCGCAGGAGGCTGGCCAGCGGGAGGGGCACCTCCGCCGTGCGCCCCGCTTCGAGCGCCAGCGTCACGTCCTTGAGGCCCAGGCGCAGCGCGAAGCCCGCGGGCGTGTACTGCCCCTTCGCGATGGCACCCGCGTAGTTCTCGAAGATGGGCGCCTTGGCGAAGACGGACTTGAAGACGTCCAGGAACGCGGCGCGCTCCACGCCGCACTTCTCCGCGAGCGCGAAGGCCTCCGACAGGGCCTCCATCATGGACGCGATGAGGAAGTTGCCGGACAGCTTCACCGTGTTCGCGGCGGAGGGCCGCTCCCCCAGCTCCGTGAGGCCGCGCCCCAGGGCCGTGAGCAGCGGGCGCACGCGCTCCACCTGGGCCTTCGGGCCCGCGGCGACGACCCAGAGCTGCTTGCCCGCGGCGGCCTCGGGCCGGCCGAAGACGGGGGCCGACACGTAGCCCTGCCCCGCGTCCGTGTGCGCCTTCGTCAGGCGCTCCGACAGCGCGACGGAGATGGTGCTGGAGGACACGTGGATGGCGTTCTTCGGCAGGGCGCCGACGATGCCGTCCCTGCCCAGCACGGCCTCTTCCGTGGCGTGGTCGTCCGCCAGCATGGACACGACGACCTCCGCGTCGCGGGCGGCGTCGGCGGGCGTCTTCGCCACGCGCGCGCCCTGCTGCTTCAGCGGCTCCGCCTTGGACGCGGTGCGGTTCCAGACGATGAGCTCATGGCCCGCGCCGGCCAGGTTCCTCGCCATGGGCGTGCCCATGTTCCCCAACCCGATGAAGCCGACCTTCATGGAGATGCTCCCTTCGTGCTCGCGTTCACGCTTCGTTCGACTGTTCTTCCGACACGTCCAGCCGCTCGAAGGCGCGGCCCAGGACGGCGACGCCCAGCGCCACCTCCGCGAACAGTGCTCCCGCCGCCACCAGCCCCGCGAGCGGAACCGCCCAGCGCCCCATGACAGTGAACAGCGGATAGCCCACGAGGAGGGCCACCACGGCGGCGGGCAACAGTCCCAGGAACGTCACCACCAGCGTGCCCACCAGCGTGAGCAGCCGCTGGCCCAGCGCCTCCACGCCGCGCGCCCGCTCGGCATCCGCCGGAATCCACGCGGGCAGCAGCACCACCGCCGCGTTCTGCACGAACAGCCCCGCCAGCCCCAGCGCCGGCAACACCGGCAAGAGGCCCAGCACCACCGGCGCGGACCATGGCGCGAGCGTCTCGTCGTCCGTGCCCACGCCCAGCATCAGCGCCACGGCCAGCATCACCCACTGCGCCACGCCCAGCGTCAGCGCGGAGGCCCCCAGCTCCGCGCCCACCACCTGCCGTCCCGTGAGGGGCAGTGCGCGCAAGAGCTCCAGCTTGGGCAGGTCCATGCGCAGATCGGTGCGGAACGCGCTCGGGCCAATCACGGCCATGGCCACCGCGACCATCAGGGCCATGGGGCCCAGGAACTCACGGCTGTTGGAGAACAGCCGCGTGTCCCCCATCAGCAGCGCGAACACGGCGCCCATCACCCCGAAGGCCAGCAGCATCACCAGCCCGCTGCCCATGCGCCTGCGCGCGATGAGGTTCTTCCAGAGCAGCGCCACCTCCGGGCGCCCCCGGGCCTTGAGCACGAAGGGCACCTGGCCCACGCGCAGGTGGGCCGAGCGTGACGCTCGCTGGGCCCGCTGCCGCGTCCGCGCGTCCGCCCCAGCCACGGCCGAGTCCTCGAAGGGCACCTCCACCGCCAGCACCCAGGCGTAGTGCGCGACGAGCAGGGCCAGCGACGCGGGCAGGTAGCGCAGGAAGTCCTGCCCGCTGCGTGCCAGCGACGGGGCCACCAGCGCCCGGCCCGGCCACAGCACCGCGCGGGGACCGGGCGCGTTGAGCACGTCGCGCAGCCACTCGCGCACGGCGAAGGGCGCGGAGAGGTTCTCCGGCAGCGGATGGTCGTGCAGCGTGGACAGCAGCGTGCCCATGCC
>NZ_RAVW01000471.1 GCF_003611585.1 Corallococcus exercitus
TCTTCCACGACCTCAAGCGCTTTCGCGCCGCCGCCACCCGCTACGACAAGACGGCGACCTGCTACCTCGCTGTCCTCCACGTCGCTTCCATGCTTCTCTGGCTGCGTTAATCAGGGACAGCCCCTAGGATGGGGATGGATGACAATCCGGTAGGTTGAATTTTCGGACCGGAGATCAGCGACAGCCCCTAGTGGTTTCCTTCCTTGGCCGATATAAGATTGTCCTGGATGTCTGGAACTCAAGGAGCAGCTGAATGTCCCTGAATCGTGGTTGGATCTTCGCCATGTCTTCCGTTGCCGTGGTGGTTTCGATCTCGGGCGCTTCCGCGAACCCGTCCGGCGTCTGCGATCAGCAGTATTTTGATTGCATGATGGCTGCGGCCGACGTGTGGGAGGAGTACCCGCGCCGGTTACTGCAGGAGCAATGCGAGGTGGCCTACCAGACCTGCGTGACAAATGAGAATTCTTCCCGTGGGGACGGCTACTGCCAGAGTGGAGAGTTGCTCCAATTGCGCAAGTGACTGCACGTCCACCGGTAGCTTCGACAACGGCCCGGAGACTCGCAACTGCTCGAGCCGTCTGTGCAGCTACTGTCGACGAATGGGGAGAGCGAGGACAACGGTAGCTGTACCCACGTCCTCGGGCTTGGCCGCGGCCCCCGGCTCAGCCGCTGCGCCACCTGGCGTCGCTGCGGAGCCGTCCTCCGGAAGTCCCATGTTGCAGGTGCACCACATTCCTCCTGAACCCGGGCTCAGGAGTCGTCGGGCGACGCGCTCTCGCAGTCTGGCGTAGTCCACGCCACTGCAGCCTGCTCCTGTTGGGAAGGTCGTGGTCATCGTCGATCTCCTATGTCCCACGACGGGCCAGGGCCTGCCGCCGGGACGCAACACTCGGGCCTCCCCATCCGCCAGCCAACGCCTCACCCGGATGCCGCGGACCGTGCTGGACATCCACGGGAGCGGGTGCTCAGGCTCGCCGGCTCGAACGGGAGGGCCGGCCCGTTCCGGCACAGCGTCGTTCCGCCACCGGCCGAACAGGGGTCACCATGAAGTACGCGAATCTGGGGCGTTCAGGGCTCTCCGTCAGCCGGCTGTGTCTGGGCACGATGAACTTCGGCTGGACCACCGAGGAGCCGGATGCGCATGCCATCATGGACTCCGCGCACGCGAAGGGGATCAACTTCTTCGACACGGCGAACGTGTACGGCTGGGGTGAGAACAAGGGCCGCACGGAGCAGATCATCGGCAACTGGTTCGCGCAGGGCGGCGGCCGGCGCGAGCGCACCGTGCTGGCGACGAAGCTCTATGGCCCGATGGGCGAATGGCCCAACGAGGGCAAGCTGTCCGCGCTCAACATCCGCCGGGCCCTGGACGCCAGCCTGAAGCGGTTGAAGACCGACTACATCGACCTGTACCAGTTCCACCACGTGGATCGCGCCACGCCGTGGGAGGAGATCTGGCAGGCGATGGAGGTCGCGGTGGGGCAGGGCAAGGTGCTCTACGTGGGCAGCAGCAACTTCGCGGGCTGGCACATCGCGCAGGCGCAGGCGGCGGCCGCGCAGCGCAACTTCATGGGATTGGTCAGCGAGCAGTCCCTCTACAACCTGCTGGCCCGGACGGTGGAACTGGAGGTGCTGCCGTCCGCGCGGCACCACGGCCTGGGCGTCCTGCCATGGTCACCGCTCCAGGGAGGCCTGCTGGGCGGAGTCCTGCGCAAGGAGCGCGAGGGGAAGCGCAGGCTGGAAGGCCGCGCGCAGGAGCAGCTCCAGAAGCACCGCGAGCGCATCGAGCGCTATGAGGCCTTCGCGTCGGAGCTGGGCCACGAGCCGGGGGATGTCGCGCTGGCGTGGCTGCTCCACCAGCCCGCCGTCACCGCGCCCATCATCGGGCCGCGCACCGCTGCACAGCTGGATTCCGCGCTGCGCGCGCTGGACGTGAAGCTCGACGAAAAGGCGCTGGCGCGGCTGGATGAAATCTTCCCCGGCCACAAGCCCGCGCCGGAGGACTACGCCTGGTAGCGGCAGGCCCCTCATCCCACCGCGAGTCCCCGGGGCACCGTGGACTCGAGCGCGGCGAGGAGGCGGAGCGCGGCGTCTCCGACCTCCTTCCGCCAGGCCATCCGCCAGGGCCGCCGCAGGGGCCCTGACGCCAGCCGCTTCACGACGAGGTCGCCCCTGCCCAGGTGCGGGGTGGTGATCCACTCGGAGAGCACCGCGACGCCCAGGCCCGCGCGGGCCACGTCGAGGATGGCCTCGGTGAGCGGCAGCCGCTCGATGCGAAGCCGGGGCCGCTCGCGGCCGGAGACCTGCGTCATGAACCACTGCGACTCCGCCGCGGGCGTCTGCCCCGTCAGCAGCGTGTGCTCGCGCAGGTCCTCGCGGGTGAGCGCCCGGCGCGACGCCAGCGGGTGCGACGCGGCCATCACGAAGATGATCTCATCCGAGAAGAGCGGCCGCGTCTCGATGCCGGTCCGGGGGACGGACGCCGTCGTGAGGAGCGCCACGTCCAGCTCTCCCGCCACCAGGGCCTGGACCGGGTCCTGGGTGTGCTCCACCGCCAGCGACAGGTGGAGGCCCGGCAGGCTCTTGCGCAGCGTCACCAGCGCGGACGGCAGCCAGTGATAGGCCGTGTAGCACTCGCAGACCAGCCGCAGGCGGATGGACGGCGCCACCGGCGCGCGCACGCGGTGCTCCAGGTCACCCAACTCCACCAGGAGCCGCGTGGCGCCCGCGACCAGCTCCTGTCCCGCGGGCGTGGGCACGAGCCCGCGAGGGGTCCGGTCGAAGAGGCGCGTCCCCAACCGCTCCTCCGCCGCGAGCAGCGCGCGGCTCACCGCCGGCTGCGTGAGGTGCAGCACCGCCGAGGCCTTCGCCGTGGTCCCGGCGGAGGCCAGGGCCAGCACCACGCGCAGGTCGCGCACGTCGAGGCGGGGGGAGGGGGGCGGAGCAATGTCTTCCATGCATCCAGCCTATGCCAACGATGCGTTGGACGCATCCCTGCCGGAAGCGGAGAGTGCCGCCTGTCTCGCGAAGGCCCCACATCCGACGTCTGGAGGACCTCCCATGCAGCTCTACTTCTCCCCGCTGTCCTGCTCGGCCTCGACCCGCATCAGCCTGTACGAAGCGGGCGCACAAGCGGAGTTCATCGAGGTCGACTCGAAGACGAAGCGCACGCACGACGGCCGCGACTACCTGGAGGTGAACCCGCTGGGGCTCGTCCCCGCGCTGCGCACCGACGACGGAGACGTGCTCACGGAGAACGCCGCCATCCTGCAGTACGTGGCCGGGGCGCTGCCCCACGCGGGCCTCGCGCCGGACGACAGCCGGGGGCGCATGCGGCTCCAGCAGTGGCTGTCCTTCATCGGCACCGAGCTGCACAAGGCGACCTTCACCCCGCTCCTCGACGCGAAAGCGAACGAAGGCGCGAAGACCTATGCCCTGGAGAGGGGGGCCACCCGGCTCGGCTACCTGGAGCAACACCTCACCGGACGTGAGTTCCTGCTGGAGCGCTTCAGCGTCGCGGATGCGTACCTGACGACGGTGCTGAACTGGTGCGCGGCGACGCCCATCGACCTGAAGAAGTGGCCCGCGATCAGCGCGTACTTCGCGCGCATGCAGGAGCGGCCCAGCGTCGCGAAGGCCTTCTCCGAGGAGCGCAGGCTCTACGGGGCCCAGCTCGAGAAGCGCAAGTCGCGCGCATGACAGGGCCGGACATCCCTCCTCCACCTGACGAACGGATGGAGGAGGAGGCCTGCCCCGGGCGCGGTGCGCGTCAGGCCTGGGGCTGGTTGCCGGTGCCGTTGCGCAGCTCCTTGCGCACGGCCTCGGTGACGCGCTCACGGACGACGTCCGACATCCGCTCGCGGAGCTCCTCGCCCACGCGCTCGCGGATGGCGTCCACGATGCCCTCGGTGTCGATCTGCCCGGGGCCCTGCGTCTGGAAGCCGCCCATCCGCTGCTCTCCGGCCCCGCCCATCATGTGGCCCATCGGCCCCGTGGCGCCCAACGACTCGCGGATGGCGTCACCCAGCCGCTCACGCAGCGCCTCCTGCAGGTGCTCGCGGAGGTTGTTGGACAGCCGCTCGTGGAGGGCGTCGACGAGGCGCCCGCGGAGCGCCTCGGCGATGCGCTCGGGATCCACGGGCGAGAAGCCCTGCGGCTGGAAGCCCATGAAGCCCCCCTGGGGACGCTCGCTCAGCCGGGTGCGCAGCTGGTCGGCCAGTCGCTCACGCAGGGCGTCGCGCACGCGCTCACGCAGGCCGCTCTGGATGCGCTCGCGCAGGGTGTCCGCGAGGCGCTCGCGCAGGGTGTCCGCGAGGCGCTCCGGATCGATCTGGCCCATGCCCTGCATCCGGCGCTCGGTCAGCGCGGAGCGCAGCAGCTCCGGCAGGCGCTCCTTCAGCGCCTCGCGGATGCGCTCGCGCACGACGGTGTGGATCCGCTCGGACACGCCGTCGGCGATCCGGGCGCGGAGGCTGTCGGCGATGCGCTCGGGGTCCACCGGCGCGAAGCCCTCCATGCCCATCCTCCGCTCCATCATCGCGGAGCGCAGCGCGTCGCCCAGCCGCTCGCGCAGGGCGTCGCGGACGCGCTCGCGCACGACGGAGCCGACCCTGTCGCGCAGGGCGTCCTCGAGCTTGATGCGCACGCGCTCGGCGAGGCGCTGGGGATCGAACTGCCCGTGCCCCTGCTGCATGCTCATCCAGTGCTCGGCCAGCCCGGCGCGCAGCGCCTCACCGAGCCGCTCCCGGAGCACGTCACGGGCGCGCTCGTGCACGCCGCTCAGCACGCGCTCGTGGATGGCGTCGGCGACGCGGTGGTGGACGGCCTCGGCGATCCGCTCCGTGTCGAAGGGCTGCCCGCCCCCCTCCCCCTGCTGCATGTTCATCATGCGCTCACTCAGCGCGCCGCGAACCGCGTCGCCGACGCGCTCACGGATTTCCGAGCCGATCCGCTCTTCCAGCCCGGACACGACGCGCTCGCGCACGGCGTCAACGATGCGAGCCTTGAGGGCTTCGCCATACATCTGCTGCCCCTGCATGGAGTAAGGATCCTGGTTCATTCAGATGCCTCTGGGTGCTGCGGGTAGAACGGCGCGCGCGGAAGGTTCCGGCCTCTGCGCGAGCGAATGGATAAGGCTCGCGGTCCCACGCGAATACGGGGCCCCGGTCTCGCGCGGAGGTTGGCGCAGGCCCTTGCGGTCGTGCTCGCGGGAGGGCAGGCGCGCGCATTCATCCAGAATGAACAGTGCGGGGGAACAGGCAGACAGCCGTTGCCTTCACAGCCCCCAGGCGTGGCCGGAGCCCGACGCGACCGGGCAACCGGCATTGCCGCGACGGCGGAATCTTTGGCATCCCGTACCGTTCATGTCCGGGATGAGTCAGTCCCTGCCGTGCAACGAAGGACGCCGTGTCGCTCAGCCGAGCCGGGCATTCGAACCGGAGAAGGCATCGTTCGTCGTACCGCTGTTCGCGCTCCTGCTCTTCGGGCTCCTGAGCGGATGCGCCCCCATGGAGAGCTATCCCGACGCGGCCGGACCGCGATACAGCGGCGACCATCGGCCTGTCGGCCCCGTCGCGGTGGAGGCGCCCTCCTCGGTCACCGTCGTGACGTTCAACCTCGCCTTCGCTGAGCACGTCACCGAGGCGATCACGGCCCTGACGCGCCCGCCGCTCGCGGATGCGGACGTCATCCTGATGCAGGAGATGGACGCGCCCTCCGTGGAGAGGATCGCGAGGGAGCTGGGGCGGGCCTACGTCTACTACCCGGCCTCCGTGGCGAAGGATGGCGATGACTTCGGGAATGCGGTGCTGAGCCGGTGGCCCATCACCGCGGATGAGAAGATCAACCTTCCCCACGACGACCCGTATCACCAGCAACACCGCATCGCCGTCGCCGCGACGTTGGACCTCCAGGGGACGCCCGTCCAGGTGGTCTCCGTGCACGGCGCGACCCCCATCGTCGGGCTCGGCGCCCGGCTGGATCAGGCGGAGACCGTCATCCACGCGGTCGAAGGAGCGGCGCCCTTGCAGGTCATCGCCGGTGACTTCAACACCTCCGACCCGGGAAGCCTCAAGCAGACCGTGAAGCTGTTTTCGGACTGGGGCTTCCAATGGGCCTCCGAAGGAGTGGGGGACACCGTGGACTCCATCATCGGCGGCCTGCCGCTCGACTCCGTCTTCGTCCGGGGGCTCTCGCCGGTGGAGCGCGGCGTGGACCCGAATCCCTCCGGGAGCGACCACCAGCCGGTCTGGGTGCGCTTCGCATGGCCGTGATGACGCCACGGCATGGCATGCGGACCTTGTGGATGGGGGCGCTCCTGCTCCTGGCTCCTGGCTGTCTGAGCGGAGCCCGGAACCTGGGCGCGGCGACGACCCCCGTGGGGACGACCGAGGTCGGCGTCTCCGTGAACACGCTGGCCTTCGAGCGCGGCCGGGAGCGGGCCTATCTTCCCAACCCCGAGCTCACCTTCCGCAAGGGGGCCGGCGAGAACTGGGATTGGGGGGGGCGCCTCACCTTGCTGGGCCTCGAACTCGGGACCCGGCATCGGCTCGTCGAACGTTCACCCTGGACCCTGTCGGTCGCCCCGAGCGCGGGAGTCTGGTACGTCCCCGTCACCAACAACTCCACGGAGCCCGTCAATCTGCGCCTCGGGGCGCAGACGCTGGTCGACTATCGGCTCAATCGAACGTGGACCCTGACCGGGGGGGCCTCGCTGATGGGCGGCTTCGCGGGCCCGCTCACCGTGTTTCAGGGCCGGTTCAACGGCTCACACCTGCTGGTCTCACCGGGCGGCTCGCTGGGCGTTGCGTACCGGTTGAACCCGTCCCTGGAGCTTCGCGCGGAGGCCGGCATCGAGCTTCCGCTCGACCTCAAGGACGGCCGCCGTCAGCCGACCGGCAATCTCGGGCTGACGCTCCGTTGGGGACGCGCCGCCCGTCGATGACGCTCTGATGCGGGGGGCTCAGGGGCTCCAGCAAGCCGCATCAGTGACGGCGCACGCGGGCGAGGACCGCCTCGTAGCCGGCGTAGGACAGCGGCAGGAGCAGCGCGAAGAGGAGCGTGACCTGGGGCAGGGCGGGGT
>NZ_RAVW01000472.1 GCF_003611585.1 Corallococcus exercitus
GGACGTGGGGGGCTGGGGCGCGAGCGCTGCTCCGGCTTCACCTCCGCGAGCGTCTGGAGCGGGCTGCCCGTCAGCTCCAGGATGAAGGAGCCCACGTCCGGGTAGCGGTCCTCCGGCTTCTTCGCCATCGCACGGGCGATGGCCGCCACCACGTGCGGCGGCGTCTGGGGCGCCAGCGACAGGAGCGGCGGCGGCTCCAGGTGGACGATTTGATAGATGAGCTCCGCGATGTTGTCGCCGGAGTAGGGCGGCCGGCCCGCGATCATCTCGTAGACGATGCAGCCGAACGCGAACAGGTCCGTGCGCGCGTCCACGTTGCTGTTCTGGCCCATGGCCTGCTCGGGGGCCATGTACTGCGGCGTCCCCATCAGCACCGAGTCCAGCGTCTGCACGGTGCGCGAGTCCACGAGCTTGGAGATGCCGAAGTCGAGCAGCTTCACGCGCTCGCCCACGACGCCGCCGGCCTCCGTGGGGACGAGGAACACGTTGCCCGGCTTCAGGTCGCGGTGCACCACGCCCGCGCGGTGCGCCGCCTGCAGCGCAGCGCCCATCTGCCGCGAGATGGAGACGACCTCCTCCAGGGGCAGCTGCTTCTGCTTGCGCAGCCGGCGCGACAGGCCCTCGCCGCGCAGGTACTCCATCACCATGAAGGGCGTGCCGTCCTCCAGGGTGTCGAAGTCCAGCACCTCCACGATGTTCGGATGCCCCAGCCGGGAGGCGATCTCCGCCTCGCGCCGGAAGCGCACCGCCACCTCTTCCGACAGCGCCTCCGCGCCGTGCAGCACCTTGATGGCGACCTGCTTGCCCGGCAGGCGCAGGTGGCGCGCCAGGAACACCGCCCCCATGCCGCCCTTGCCCAGCACGGTGCCAATCTCATACGTGGCGCGAAGGATCCGTCCCGTCGTCAACGGCTCGGACTGCGCGGAGGTCGGTTCGGTGGGCTTTTGCATCGGCGGTCCGATTTCCTACTAAACCGGGCCGACACGATTGGAAAGCACCCGGGTCGAATCCTCCCCCCCGGGTCGTGCGCACGGGCCCGGGCTCTCACGTTCTGAGAGCCCGAGCCGATATTTTATCCGGCGGCGGAACGCGCCCGGGGTGCTCCGGGCTACGGCGTGGCGGGAGGCATCACGAGGTTGGACTGGATGTCCCGCGCTGCCTGGATGTGCTGCTGCACCGTCTGGCGCTCGGTCATGAGTTCCTGCGCCAGCTGCGGGTTGTCGGTCTGGAGCGTCAGGAGGCTGTCGCCGACGAAGGCGGTGCGCGCGTGCGCGTTGAGCTGGGCGCTGATCAACGCCAGGTCGAGCGCGGCGCCGGTGGGCGCGTCCGGTCCCTGGAGGACCTGCATCAGCTGCTGGACCTCGTTCTGCAACTGGATGCTCACGGGGCTGTCCTCGGGGACGATGCCCTGGGCCGTCAGCAGCGCGTCCAGCCGTTGTTTGACGGCGGTGTGCTCCGTGGCCATCTGGTTGTTGAAGTCACGCACGGCCGTGTTGGTGGCGAGCGGCGCGGCGTACTGGCCGAGCATCACCTCGCCCTCGTTGGCCACCTGCAGGACGCGCGCGATCTGCGCGTCGGTGAGCGTCATCATCGTTCCCGCGTCGGGGAGCAGCCCGGCATCGGCGATGCCGCCCGCGTCCGGGGGGACGTCCGCGAAGTCAGGCATCTCCGGGACATCGCCAAAGGTGGGCTCGTTGTCGTCACTGCACGCGAAACCCAACGCCACGGCGCCAGCCACCACCGCTCCCATCCAGAACTTCGTCGTACGCATGTTCTCACCTCGCAGTGAATGTCGCTTGAGCAGGATGGGGAGCCTCCTGTCCGGTGACCCTCAGAGGGTCGGCCGATGGCAGTGTGGCTCAGCCCACATTCCTTCCTTCCGCCCTGTCGCCGAAGCCCGCTGAACCCCGCTCGATGCGGACACGCCCACGGGCTCCGGCGGCAGGATGAGACGGCTACGGCGTGGCGGGCGGCATCACCAGGCCGGACTGGAGGTCCGTCGCTTTGTCGATGTGCATCTGCACCGCCTGCCGCTCGGTCGTGAGTTCCTGCGCCAGGGCCGTGTTGGCGACCTGCGGTGTGAGCAGGCTGTCGCCGACGAAGGCGGTGCGCGCGTGCGCGTTGAGCTGCGCGCTGATCAGCGCCAGGTCGAGCGCGGCGCCCGTGGGCGCGTTCGGCCCCTGGAGGACCTGCATCAGCTGCTGGATTTCCGCCTGCAGCTGGAGGCTCAGCGCGGTGTCCTCGGGGACGATGCCCTCGGTGGCGAGCAGCGCATCCAGCCGTTGTTTGACGGCGGTGTGCTCCGTCACCATCTGCTCGTTGAAGGCGCGGACGTCCGGGTTGGTGGCGATGGGCGCGGCGTACTGGCCGAGCATCACCTCGCCCTCGTTGGCCACCTGCAGGACGCGCGCGATCTGCGCGTCGGTGAGCGTCAGCACCACGCCGCCGTCGGTCCCCGCGTCCGGGCCCTGCTGCGTTGCCTCCTGGGGCGTGGGATTCTCCGCGTTGCTCCCGCACCCGTACCCAAGCGCCAGCGCGCCCGCCAGCACCGTCCCCACCCAGAATTTCGCTGTCCGCATGTTCCATCCTCCCGTGAATGTCGCGGGGGGAGGATGGAGAGCCATTCCATCCGCGGCCATGCGCGCTCAAGCCGTTGCCACTGTGCCCGGATGCACAGGCCGGGCAGGCAGCGACCCTGGACCGCCGGACCTGGCCTTCCGGAATGACGCACGGCGTGTTTCATCCCTCCGCGTCCCGACGCAGGGGGGGGTGGGGGGAGACCAGGGATTTCTCATACATTGGCAAATGCATCACGCCCCGGCGCATCGTTGACATTGAAACACCTGCTGGTGTTTCGTGTTTCATGATGAACGGTTCACGGCGCGTCACTGTTCTCTCACTGCACCGCGGCTCCGCGAGCATCGTCCGTGCCCTGGTGCCCCACTTCGATCTGGCTCCGGCGGAGCTCGCGGCGCGGCTGTTCCGCGCCCCCGCCGTGCTGGCGGGAGGGCTGCCCGAGCAGCTCGCCAGCAGCCTGTCGGAGGTGCTGGGCAACGCCGGCCTGCGCGTGGTCGTGGAGCCGGATGACGCGCCCCTTCCTCCGCCCGCCGTGCACACCTACGACGTGGCGCTGTACCTGCGGGACGGCGGGCGCTTCCGCGACGTCTGCACGGAGCTGGCCGCCGTCCTGGGGTGTCCCCTGTCGGACGCCGCCGCGGCGCTCTGCGCCACGCCGCCCACGGTGCTCGGCTCCGTCTCCCAGGCCACCGTGGACGCGCTCCAGGCGCGCTTCGCCCCGCTGGGCGCGGAGGTGGACGCCAGCCATCCGCCCACGGCCCGCTATGACGTCTTCGCCACGGACGCGGTCAGCCTCGCGGTGATCCGCCCGGTGCTCGAGGCGCAGGGCGTGACCCCGGCGGAGGCCCCCCTGGTGGCCAGGGACCTCTCGCACGAGCAGGCGGAGCGCGTGTGGAGGGAGCTGGGCCCGCGGGGTGGGGTGCGGCTCCTGGACCATGCCTTCCAGCGGTTCGACGTGAGCCTCCTCTCGGCCCCCTCGGACGCCGGCTTCACGGAGCTGCTGGTGCGTGAGACGGGCATGCCCCCGGCGCTGGTGCCCAAGGTGCTCAAGCGGCTGCCGGTGGTGCTGCACACGGGACTGTCGCGCGCGGACGTGGTGGCGCGCACCGCCCCGCTGGAGGCCGCGGGCGCGAAGCTGGCCGTGCAGCTCATCAACTTCCGCAGCTTCCGCCTGACGGTGGAGGACTCGAAGGACCCCGCCGCGGCCGCGGAGCTGCTGTCCACGGCGCTGGGCCTGCCCGCCAACGAGACGCGCAGCGCGCTCTCCCGGCTGCCGCACACCTTCCAGCCCGCGGTGGGGGACACGCGCGCACGCTGGCTGGTCGCGGAGCTGCGCTCACGTGGCACGCGGACCTCCCTGGTGTCGCATTGAGCGGCCCCGCACTCCACTTCCGGGTGGCCGAACAGGGCAAGGTGTTCGCGCTGGCCGGCCGGCATGACGAGGCGCTGCGCCACTACCGGGAAGCGCTGCGGCTGGCCGCGCACCAGGGCGGCTCCGACGTCTGCCAGCGTCACTATGCGTGGTGCGTGCTCGAGTCGCTGGAGCGCTCGGGGGCCCACGAGGCCGTCATCTCCTTCTGCCAGCGCGTGGAGGCCCACTACCAGCAGCAGCCTCCCACGAGCGAGCTGGGCCTGCAGGACCTGGCCGCGCACCACGAGCGGCACGGGCTGGCGCTGGCGAAGCTGGGGCGCCTGTCCGAGGCGCGCACCCGGCTGGAGTCCGCGGTGGCGCTGGCCGGCGCGGGGCGGCTCCCGCTGTCGGAGCGGGTGCTGGGGTGGACGCGCGCCGGGCTGCACGTGGACGCGCGCCGCATCACGCTGGAGCAGGACCGTCACGCCTACTGGGTCGTCAGGCCCGACACCGTTCGTCCCGACGTCGCCGTCGCACTTCCTCCCGTTGCCTCACCACTGGGGTAGACCATGCCGAAAGCAGGGAAGATCCTCGCGGATCTCAACATCTCCGACTTCATCCGGGACATGGGGCTCGCCATCGCCGAGGCCCAGGCCAAGCTGGACACCAACAGCGTGGATCAGACGCTGCGCATGGGGCAGACCGTCCTGCCGGGCATGACGCAGAACCTGCTGTCGCTGGGGCTGCGGCCGGCCTTCTACCACTTCCAGTACGCCGACCTGGAGGTGAACCTCAACGTCTACTACTCGACCACCGTCGACGTGGGCGTCAACTTCAACTACGACAACGAGAACGAGTCGAGCGAGTACAGCCTCGAGACGTCCTCCGCCAGCGGCAGCGCCACCGTCACCGTGCAGGACGGCGAGGGCATCCCCCCCTACGCCTGTCTGGCATTGGTCGCCAACGCGCCGGGCCACCTCACGGTGGGCACCACCAGCTACGCGCTGGACGGCGGCGTGGGCCCCCACAGCACCGGCCTGCCCGTCGCCCGCCAGGACACGCTGTGGGAGACGGCGCAGGAGCTGCTCGTGGCCCTGCGCAACAACTCCGTCTGGACCAACCAGGCCACGGGGGACCTGCAGGGCATCTTCATGGACTGGGAGATGCAGTCGGGCGTCACCGCCAGCACCAACCGCCCGGACCTCTACGCCATCAACCGCTCCGTCATCACCGTGCGCACCTCGCCGCAGGCGGCGCCCGGCGACAACCTGGTCATCGCGCGGCTGGGCAGCGTGACGCCCGCGCCCGCGCTGCTGCTGCCGGCCACCAACGGCACGCGCTACACCAGCGCCGCGGCGACGGTGGGCGCGGCGCTGACGGACATCGGCCAGCAGGTGGACCCGGCGGCCTTCGTCGTCGTGTCGGGCGGTGACTGCAACCGGGCCATCTACTTCGACACCGACATCCACGACGTGCCCACCACCACCTACGGCACGGACCGCGAGCCCTCCGCCGTCCTCGACGCGGTGGCGGCGCTGCTGGCGGAGCACCCGTCCGCCTCGCTGACGCTGGAGGGCTGGGCGGACCAGCGCTCCCCGCCGGCCCCCGGCTACAACCAGCGCCTGTCCCAGAAGCGCGCGGACTTCGTCCTGCGTGCGCTGACGTCGCGGGGCGTGGCGGCCAGCCGGCTCACGGCCCGGGGCATGGGCGCGACGGTCAGCTTCAGCAGCTCCGACCTGGCGGCCAACCGGCGCGTCGTCTTCGAGTTCAGCGGAGTGCCCGCGGCGCTGGTGGCCCGCACCGGCGCGGCCACGGCCGCCTTCGACCCCACGGGGACGGACCGGGAGGCGCGCATCGTCCCGCGCACGCGCGCCCCGGCGAACGCGCCCACCACGGCCGTCGTCACCTTCCGCGGCACGGACTTCACCCAGGGCACCGCGTCGCAGGGCACCACCTTCGCGGTGGGCGCCACCGCCGAGTCCACCGCCGCCAACCTGGCCCGCGCCATCCGCGACGCCAACGCCAACACCGCCTTTGGCGCCTTCGCGCGCGGGGACCGCGTCTACCTGTACGGCACCGGCGACCACGCCCTGTTCACCCTGTTCGCGCGCACGCCCACCGCGCCGGCCCTGTCCGCCGCGGGCTCCATCCGCGTGGCCCGCCGCTTCGGCGACGGCCGCCCACCGGCCTCGCCCCAGCCGCGCGACACCATCGTCATCGACAACGTGCAGTTGGTGGCCGTGGAGGCCGGCGTCGCCCCGCAGCCAGGGCAGTTCACGCTGGGGGTGACGGGCGCGGACACGGCGCGCAACCTGGCCGCCGCCATCACGGCGGGCTCCAGCTCCGGTCTGCTGGCCGCGGGCCTCCAGGCCCAGTCCGCGGGCAACATCGTCACCGTCTCCGGCCCCTCCGGCACCATGCTGGGCACCAGCAACCCCGCCGCCTTCCTGCTGTCGGGCGCGCGCATCGGCGGCAGGCCGTCCGCGGACCGCGAGGAGAGCTCCGAGCGCGAGCTGCGCGCCCTCAACGTGGATGCGCACCTGGCGGTGAAGTACGAGCTGAGCGTGTCCGGCAGCTCGACCATCAAGGCCCGCCTGGTGGCGGTGCCCGCGCCGCCCCAGTTCCTCCAGGCCATCGGCGACTACCTCGAGCGCTGGTACCCGTAAGGAGCCCCCATGCCCGGAAACAACACCCCGCAGGGCCAGCGCGCGATGATGACGGTGCTGGACGCGCCGCTGCCGGAGCTCATCGAGAGGCTCGGGCGCGCGGTGGCGGACGCGCAGCACGCGCTGGACGTCAACTCGCTCGACATCGCGAAGCGCATGTCCGAGCGCACCGTGGACCTGGGCGACGGGCAGCTGTGGAGCCTGCTCGCGCTCGGCTTCACGCCCACGTTCTACGCCTTCGCCGAGGCCACGCTGGAGGCGAAGCTCACCTTCACCATCCGCGAGTCCACGGAGTTCTCCGTGGGCGGCGGCGCGACAGGCGGCATGGCCGGCATCTTCTCCGTGACGGTGAACGCCGAGTACAGCCGCAAGTACGGCTTCGAGGTGCAGGGCGCCAGCTCCATCGCCGCGCGGCTGGTGTCGCTGCCCCCGCCCGCCCGCCTGCACCAGCTGCTCAACGCTGTCTCTTATACACCTC
>NZ_RAVW01000473.1 GCF_003611585.1 Corallococcus exercitus
GTGGCGGCCCCTGCCCTGCCCCCGGCCATGGCCGCGGAAGCCGGCGCCGTCCCCCGGATGGAGGTCCCGGCCGCGCCCGCGCTGGAGATGGTGACGGACGCCGGGCTGGGGCTGAACACCGACGAGCCGCCCCGGACGGGGCCCGTGATTGGCATCGACCTGGGGACGACGAACTCGTGCGCCGCGTTCGTGCGCGGCGCGAAGCCCGGGGTGCTGCCCAGCCGCGAGGGCCACAACACGGTGCCCTCCATCCTCGCGTTCAACCAGCGCGGCAAGCTGGTGGTGGGCCACCCCGCGAAGGGGCAGATGCTCACCAACCCGCGACAGACGGTGTACGGCGCCAAGCGGCTGGTGGGCCGGCCCTACGCGTCGCCCATCGTGGGGCAGATCAAAGGCCGCTTCCACTACGAGATCGCCGCGGGCCAGAACGGCGAGGCGGCGGTGCGCCTGGGCGACCGCATCTATTCGCTCCAGCAGATCTCCGCGCTGATCCTCCGGGAGGTGCGCGAGGTGGCGCAGAACCAGCTGGGCCAGCCCATCTCCCGGGCGGTCATCACGGTGCCCGCCTACTACAACGACAACCAGCGGCACGCGGTGCGCGAGGCGGGCAAGCTCGCCGGGCTGTACGTGGAGCGCATCCTCAACGAGCCCACGGCGGCGGCGCTGGCTTATGGCTACGGCAAGAAGCTCAACCAGCGCGTGCTGGTGTACGACCTGGGCGGCGGCACGTTCGACGCGTCGGTGCTGGAGCTGCACGACACCGTCTACGAGGTGATTTCGACCGGCGGCGACACGTTCCTGGGCGGCATCGACTTCGACAACGCCATCGTGGAGTACCTCCTGGAGGAGTTCCAGCGGCAGACGGGCCGCGCCTTCCAGGGGGACCGGGTGGCCCTGCAGCGCATCAACGACGCGGCGGAGCGGGCCAAGTGCGCCCTCTCCGAGCGCTCCGAGATGCGCGTGCACGTGGCCTTCATCACGATGATCGACAACAAGCCGTACGACCTGGACGTCACGCTCACGCGGCAGAAGTTGATCGCCCTGACGGAGGGGCTGGTGGACCGCACGGTCCAGGTCTGCGATGAGGTGCTCCAGGCCAAGGGGCTGAAGCCGCAGGACATCGACGAGGTCATCCTCGTCGGTGGCCAGAGCCGCTTCCCGCTGGTGCACGAGAAGATCACGAAGTTCTTCGGGCGGCCGCCCAGCAAGGGCGTGCACCCGGACGAGGCCGTGGCGCTGGGCGCGGCGCTGCTGGCGCACAGCCTGGGACAGCTGGAAGGCGTGGTGCTCATCGACGTGCTGCCCATGGCCATTGGCGTGGGGCTGCCGGGTGGGCGCTTCAAGCCGGTGCTGGAGCGCAACGTGTCGCTGCCGGCGGTCAAGAGCTACACGCTCTCCACGCACCGGGACGACCAGACGGAGCTGGAGCTCACCGTCTTCCAGGGGGACTCCGAGCGCGCGCAGGACAACGAGTACCTGGGCACGCTGCGGCTCGCGGGCCTGCCGAAGAAGCCGCGCGGCGCGGTGCAGGTGCAGGTGACGTTCGAGGTGAACAACGAGTCACTGCTGAAGGTGACCGCGCGAGAGGGCACCACGGGGCGCGAGGTGGTCAGCACGTTCACCACCCGCGATACGCCGGAGGTGGTGAAGGCTCGGCTCGCACAGCAGGAGCCCGCGGCGGCAGCGGTGCCCGCGGTCGCGGCTCCGGGGAATGCGGTTCCTGCGGCGCGCAACCCCGTGGCGGCGTCCGCGCCGGTCCTCGCGGAGGCACCCGCGGACGTCGCGGTCGTGTCACGACATAAAGGTTTCATGGGGTGGTTGAAGGGCCTGTTCGGCCGCGCCTGATTCCCGGCGGGTTCCCGCTTGCCGAGTGGGCTGGCGGCGGGGACCTTCGCAAGGGATTCATCACCACGAGTGCCTGCGGGAAAAAGCACCAGGGCTGCTATTAAGTGTCGGCGGTTTTTTGACACATGGACGGCCCCCCCGTGCCCGACTTCTCGCGAATCCTTCCTGGCCTCCTGCTGAAGCTTGTCCAAGGGCCTTCCGCCCACGCGCCGCTCTATACCTTCCTCGGAGAGAGCGACGGCGAAGAGACCGTCTGGAGCGCGGCGGATCTGGACGTGCGCGCGCGGAGGATCGCGACGGCGCTGCGTGAGCGGGGCGCGGTGGGCGAACGCGTGCTGCTGCTGTACCCGCCGGGGCTGGATTACGTCGCGGGGTTCTTCGGCTGTCTGTACGCGGGCGCGGTGGCGGTGCCCGCGTATCCGCCGGATCCGATGCGGCTGGAGCGCACCCTGCCCCGCCTGCGCGCCATCATCCAGGACGCGAGAGCGTCGGTGGTGCTCACCACGTCCGGCATCCTGGACCTGTCGGACTTCGTCTTCGAGCAGGCGCCGGACTTCCGCGCGCTGCACTGGATGGCGACGGACGCGCTGCCGGAGGGTGGCGAGCGGGACTGGGTGGCGCCCGAGGGCGTGGGGGCGGAGTCGCTCGCGTTCCTCCAGTACACGTCCGGGAGCACGGGCACGCCCAAGGGCGTGATGCTCACGCACGGGAACCTGCTGCACAACCTGTCGCTGATCCACGGCGCCTTCCAGGCGCGAGCGGACAGCGTGGGCGTCATCTGGCTGCCGCCGTACCACGACATGGGGCTCATCGGCGGCATCCTGGAGCCGCTGCACGGTGGGTTCCCGGTGGCGCTGATGTCGCCGATGGCGTTCCTCAAGCGGCCCATGGCGTGGCTGGAGGCGGTGTCGCGCTTCGGGGGCACCATCAGCGGCGGGCCGAACTTCGCGTTCGACCTGTGCGTGCGCAAGAGCACGCCGGAGCAGCGCCAGGCGTTGGATTTGAGCCGGTGGGAGGTCGCGTTCTGCGGCGCGGAGCCCATCCGTCCGGAGACGCTGGAGCGCTTCGTGGAGGCGTTCGGTCCAAGCGGCTTCCGGCGCGAGGCGTTCTACCCGTGCTACGGCCTGGCGGAAGGGACGCTCATCGTCTCCGGAGGCGAGAAGTCGGCCCCGCCGGTGTCGGTGACGATTTCGGGCGGAGCGCTGGAGCGGCACCGCGCGGACGAAGTGGGCGCGGCGGAGCCGGGGGCACGGACGCTGGTGGGGTGTGGCCGGACGCTGGCGGAGCAGCGCATCGCCATCGTGGATCCGGAGACGCTGGAGCGGCGCGCGTCCGGTGAGGTGGGCGAGGTCTGGGTGTCGGGGCCGAGTGTCGCCCAGGGGTATTGGGGCCGGGAGGACGCGACGCGCGAGACGTTCCAGGCGCGCATCGCCCGTGAGGGTTCCGGGCCGTATCTGCGCACGGGTGACCTGGGGTTCCTGCGGCCGGATGGCGAGCTCTACGTCACCGGGCGGCGCAAGGACCTCATCATCCTGCGAGGCAGGAACCACTACCCCCAGGACCTGGAGGCGACGGTGGAGGCGGCGCACCCGGCGCTGCGGCCCGGCGGTGGCGCGGTGTTCGCGGTGGAGGTCGCGGGCGAGGAGCGCGCGGTCGTCGTGCAGGAGCTGGATGTCCGTCGGCTGGGCGACCTGCGGAAGCAGCTCGAGGTGGCGGACGCGGCGGTGGGAGCCATCCGGCAGCGGCTGGCGGAGTCGCACGAGGTGCAGGCGCACGCGGTGGTGCTCATCGAGCCGGGCAGCCTGCCCAAGACGTCCAGCGGCAAGGTGCAGCGGCACGCGTGCCGTACGGCGTTCCTGACCGGGACGCTGCAGGAGGTGATGGCGTGGCGTGAGGAGCTGCCCGGTGGGCCGGGTTCGTCGTCCGAAGCTCCCCTCCCCTCGGGTTCC
The DNA here is from genome assembly GCF_003611585.1 of Corallococcus exercitus. Taxonomy (GTDB): domain Bacteria; phylum Myxococcota; class Myxococcia; order Myxococcales; family Myxococcaceae; genus Corallococcus; species Corallococcus exercitus. The sequence continues at coordinate 3,795 of NZ_RAVW01000473.1, forward strand.
AGCATGGCTTCCGGCATCGCCGGGTCCGCCGCCGTGCAGGCCCCGGGTGCATCCGGGCTGTCAGGCGTGGGTTCCGGAGCACGCGAGGCGGTGCCCGGGCAGGATGCGGTGGCCCTGGCCGCGAAGCCTGACGCGGAAGCGTTGGTGGCGTGGCTGCGCGACATCGTGGCCCGGCACGTGCGCATGCGCCGTGAGGAGATCGACGTCGAGGCTCCGGTCACGCGCTACGGGCTCGACTCGTTGGGCGCGGTGGAGCTGGCGCACGAGGTCGGGACGGGCACGGGCCTGACGGTGCCGATGGAGTGGTTGCTCCAGGGCCCGAGCATCACGTCCCTCGCGCGGCAACTGCATTCGCTTCGGGCGGCGACGGGACCTGCTTCGAGCACGCTGCGTCGCCGGGACGTCGAGGGGGCCCGGGCGGTGTCCTTCGCCCAGGCGCGGCTGTGGTTCCTGGACCGGTACGCACCGGGTGACGTCGCGTACAACCTGCCCGCGGCGGTGCGCCTGGAAGGCGAGCTGGACGTGGCCGCGCTGGATGGCAGCCTGACAGCGCTCGCGGCGCGCCATGACGCGCTGAGGACTTCCTTCGGGGCGCAGGACGGACGGCCCCTCCAGGTGATTTCGAAGGACGCGGTGCTGCCACTGGCGCGCGTGTCGCTGACGGCCCTGCCCGCGGAAGCCCGCGAGGCCGAGGCCTCCCGTCTCGCGTATGAAGAAGCCCGCCGCCCGTTCGACCTCACGCAGGGGCCGCTGGTGCGCGCCACGCTGCTGACGCTGGATGAACGCACGCACGTGCTGGTGCTCGTCATGCACCATGCCGTGTCGGACGGCACGTCCATGGCGGTGCTGGTACGTGAGGTTTCCGCCCTCTACGCGGCGCTGCGCGAGGGCCGGCCTTCTCCGTTGCCCGCGCTGCCGCTGGGGTACGCCGACTACGCGGAATGGCAGCGGGAGTGGCTGGACGGCGACGCCCTGGCGTCACAGCTGGACTACTGGCGCAAGCAGCTCTCGGGTGCGCCCCGGCTGCTGGAGCTGGCCACGGACCGGCCGCGTCCCGCCGAGCGTGGGACTGCCGGTGCCCGGGTGCCGGTGGTGCTGGACTCCCAGTTGTCCGAAGCGGTGCGGAAGCTGGCGGTGCGCGAGGGCGTCACGCCCTTCATGGTGCTGCTCGCGGGCTTCCAGGCAGTGCTCGCGCGTCGCTCGGGACAGGACGACGTCAGCGTGGGCACGGCCATCGCGGGCCGGGGCCGCGCGGAGCTCCAGGGGCTGGTGGGCTTCTTCGTCAACACGCTGGTGATGCGCACGCGGCTGTCCGGTGCGCCCACCTTCCGTGAGCTGCTGGGCCGGGTTCGCGCCACGGCGATGGGCGCGTATGCGCACCAGGACGTGCCCTTCGAGAAGCTGGTGGAGGCGCTCCAGCCCACGCGCGAGCGCGGGCACACGCCCCTCTTCCAGGTGATGTTCATCCTCCAGGGCGCGCAGGTGGGGGCCCCCGTGCTGCCGGGCCTCCAGTCGCGGCTGGTGGACGTGCACCCCGGCACGGCGATGTTCGACCTGACGCTCTCGCTCTCCGAGCCCGTCCGGGGCTTCGAGGGCTGGCTGGAGTACGCCACCAACCTCTTCGACGCGGACACCGTGGCCCGCCTCGCTGGCCACCTGCGCGTGCTGCTGGAGGCCGCGGTCGCGGATCCTTCGCGCACCGTGGACGCGCTGCCGTGGCTGGACGCCTCGGAGTCGGAACACCTGCGAGCGCTGTCACGCGGACCCGACATCGAGTTCCCGTCGGACGCCTCCGTCTCCGCGCGCTTCGCGGCGCAGGTGGCGCGCACTCCCGACGCAGTGGCGCTCGTCGCTGGAGAGACGCGGCTGACGTACCGGGAGCTGCGCGCGCGGGCCCGGGCCCTGGCGCACACGCTGAGACAGCGTGGCGTGGGGCCGGAGTCCGTCGTGGGGCTTTGCGTGGACCGCACGGCGGAGCTGGCCGTGGGGCTGCTCGGCATCCTGGAGGTGGGCGCGGCGTACCTGCCGCTGGATCCGGCGTACCCGGCGCAGCGGCTCGCGGCGATGTGGGAGGACTCCGGGGCGAAGGTCCTCGTGAGTCCCCGGCGCCTGGAGGACGTGGTCGCGGTGCCGGCCGAGCGCAGGCTCTTCCTCGACGACGTGGACCCCTCCGTGGGCGGGGACTTCGTGCGGTCCGCGAGCGATGCGCGGACGCTCGCGTACGTGCTCTACACGTCGGGTTCGACAGGGCGGCCCAAGGGCGTGGGCGTGCCGCACCGGACGGTGATGAACTTCTTCCGCGCGATGGACGCGCACGTCTCGCCATGCCCCGGCACGTGGCTGGCGATGACGAGCATCTCCTTCGACATCTCCGTGCTGGAGTTGCTCTGGTCCTGGACGCGTGGCTTCCAGGTGGTGCTCGCGCCGACGGGCCTGGAGCCCGCCGCGCTCGCGGAGGCCCTGGAGCATCACGCCGTCACCCACTTCCAGTGCACGCCGTCCTACGCGCGCGCCCTCGTGGAGGAGCCTCGCGCGCTGCATGCGCTGGGAGGGCTGCGGCAGTTGCTCGTGGGCGGAGAAGCGCTCCCGGGCGGCCTTGCCACGCTGTTGTGGGCTCACGTCCCGACCCTGCTCAACATGTACGGCCCCACCGAGACCACGGTGTGGTCGTCCATGCATCGCGTCGAGGCGGCCACGACCGGGACGGTGTCGCTGGGACGGCCGCTGGCGAACACCGGGCTCTACGTCCTGGATGCTCGGCTGCAACCGGTGCCGGTCGGTGTCCCTGGAGAGCTGTTCATCGGCGGTGAAGGCGTGGTGCGCGGCTACCTGGGCCGGTCGGACCTGACGGCCGAGCGCTTCGTGCCGGACGCGTTCCGTGACGAGCCGGGCACGCGGATGTACCGCACGGGGGACCGGGCGCGCTGGCTCGCGGATGGGACGCTGGAGTTCCTGGGCCGCATCGACCACCAGGTGAAGCTGCGCGGCTTCCGTATCGAGCCGGGCGAGATCGAGGCCGCGCTCCGCGCGCACCTCGAGGTCCGCGAGGCCGTGGTCGCCGTGCGCGAGGACGTGCCCGGCGAACAGCGCCTCGTGGCCTACGTCGTCCCCGCCTCCGTGGACGCGGACGCGCTGCGTGAACACCTGCGCTCGCGCCTCCCCGGGTACATGGTGCCCGCGGCCTTCGTCGGCCTGGGCGCCCTGCCCCTCACGCCCAACGGCAAGGTGGATCGCCGCGCCCTGCCCGCCCCCAAGTCCGTCGC
>NZ_RAVW01000474.1 GCF_003611585.1 Corallococcus exercitus
TGCTGGCCCATAACGTCAGCCGGCTGCTCACTCGCAGCCGGCTTTTCTGCGTCTTCGTCCTCCTCGAGGCCCCGGCTTCTCCCCCTGCCTCCCAGCCGGGCTGAGCCGCTATTCTGCGCAACCCTCCAGTCGGACCGGTTTGGAAGGCCGTGTCGGACGGGAGGGGTACAACGCGCAGGTCCGGGGGCTCAGGTCCCCTGCGGCGCCTTCACCATCTCCCGGGGCGGGAACACGAACTGCGCGGCGCCGGCCACCAGCGGTGAGGCATCGCGCTGGAACCCGGCGAGCATCGCCAGCCGCTCCTCCGTCCAGCCACGTCCGTCCGCCGCGTCGCGCACCAGGCAATGCAGGGCCACGCGCCGCGCCTCCGGGCTGGGGCTCCGCGCAAGGCGCCCGCCCACCGCTTCCATCATGTCCACCGGCAGGTTCGACACCGCCACCTGGGCCGCCATCAGCGCGTCCGCGTGGAGCCACCCCTCCTGTCCCATCGTGTCCAGGTGGATCGCGAAGGCCTCGGGTTCCAGGGCCACCACCGCGCAGCGCACGCGCAGCGTCGCCAGGCACGGGTCCTTCGTGAGGAGCCCGGTCACCAAGCCCTGCACGGCCTGCAGGGGCACGGGCCGCATCCGCTCCCGGGGCTGGAGCAGCGCGTCCAGCGCCACGCTCAGCGCGCGCCGGTCCTCCACCACCGCCGCCAGCATCCGCTCCATCAAGGGCACGTCGCGCTCGTCGGCCCGGTACACCAGCGCCCCCATCGCCGCGCGCACCTCGTCGTCATAGGGCGACGCCAGCCGCGCGCCGCAGGCGGAGAGGAACACCCGCTCCCGGTCCTTCACCTGGAGCCACGCCGCGCGCCGCAGCAGGTCGATGCGCGCATCCGGCTCCGGCCGCGCCAGCACCTTCGCGAGCAGCGCGGACAGCCGCGCATCCAGCGCCTCCGTCAGCCGGTCCGCCGGGATGTCGCCCACGCGCGACGCCATGATGGCGTCCTCGCCAGTGACGGCGCGCTCGAACACCGCCCACGTGGGCTCGCGGTCCAGGTGGTCCCACAGCGCACGCAGGAGCGCGATGCGCACGTCGCGGTGCAGGGGCTTCGCGTCCAGCTCCAGCAGCCGCGCGTAGCCCGCGTCCGAGCGCAGCTCACCCAGGAGGCGCACCACCTCCTTGGCCACCGTGACCTTGGTCAGCGGCACCTCCGAGAGCAGCGACAGCACCCGCGTGACGGGCATGCCGTTGAACGCGCGGCGCAGCCCGTAGATGGCGATGCGCGCGCGCGAATCCTCCAGGCAGCGCAGCAGCGTGGGCACGCCCTGGCCCTGGTCGCACCGCGCCATCACCCGCAGGGCCCGCTCCTGCACCGCGGGCCGCCTGTCGTCCGCCAGCGCCAGGAGCGCATCCATCGGCGCCCAGTCCAGCACCGCCATCCGGGTCACCGCCGCCAGCAGCGTGGGCGTGTCCCGCTCCAGGTCCTCGCACAGCCGCGCGAGCGCGCGCGAGTACGCCCGGTTCTGCTCCACGTTCCACCGGAAGAACCCCGAGTCGAACGGCAGGAGCCAGTGCGTCGCCCCCGTGGCGAACTGGCCGGTGATGACCGGCGCGTGGAGGTACGGCCCCAGCAGGTCCTGCCGCCGCCGGTGCAGGTACTCGCGCACCACCGGGATGGCGATGGCGCTCTCGTCCCGCTTGAGCAGCGCGGGCAGCATCCGGTCGAAGTCCTTCACCGCTCGGGAGCGCAGCACCCACAGCGCGTTCCCGGACGGCTTGCCCAGCCGCAGCGCCACGCGCTCCAGTTCGTCCACCAGCTCCCGGTGCAGGGGAAGCCCGCGCTTCTCGGCCACCGCCAGCGCTACCACCTCGTCGTCCCAGCCGCGGTCCCGCCAGCGCCGCAGGGTGCCCGCGAGCGTCGACTCGAAGCGCGTCCGGTCCTCCTTCGCCAGCCACGCGGTCAGCGCCAGCGCCAGGCGGTTGTCGGGCGTGGCGTCGCGCACGGAGACGAGCCAGTCCGACAGGCCGGCCACCAGCGCCGCGCGCTTGCCCAGGCTCGCCGCGAGCTGGAGCAGGGGACTGCCGCGCTCGCGCTCCGCCCAGGCCTTCGCCAGCGTCAGGAGATAGGGCGCGGCCCGGCGCACCTCGTCGTCCGTCAACCGGTGGCCCAGCCCCGCGTCGTGGATGCGCCCGCGCTCCTTGAGGAAGGTGCCCAGCCACTGCGCGCCCCACGCCGGGTCCGCGCCGAAGGCCCGCACCAGCAGCCGCTCCGCCGCCTGCGCCGTGCCCACCGACAGGTCCGCGGCGTCCAGCGCGTCGCGCAGCATCCGGCCAAGGGCCTCGGTGTGCTCGGCGCGCCACATCCGCCGGGGCCACGCGGCCAGCGCCTGCAGCATCACCCCTCGCACGGGGTCCTGTTCGTTCTTCCGGGCCAGCACCGCCGCCAGCGCGGGGGCCACCCACGCGGGCTCGTCCGGGCGCAGGCCGGGCAGCGCCAGCAGGGCGCCCAGCCCCTCGCCGCGCATGGCTGCGTCCGGGTGTCCCAGTGCGCCCCGGAGCGAGCCCAGCGCCTCATCCCAGGGAAGGAAGCGCGCATAGGAGATTCGCGCTTCGGCGCGGGTGCCCAGCGCCACCACCTCGTTCAGGTGACGGCGTGCTTCACGCTCCCGCAGCTCCACCGGCAGGTGCCGCAGGTACTCCAGCGGGATGACGCCGTCGCGGTTGCGCGCCCCCACGGTCCAGCGCCCGTAGACACCCTCGCGCACGGCCGGATCCACGATGCGGGCGATGAGCGGCGTGCCCCACGCGGGCGCACGCTCCACGGACGCCGCCCAGGCCTCCGTGAGCGTCGGGTGCAGCGGCTCAGGCAGCTCCTTCAGCACGTCCTCCGCGCGGCCCAGCAGTGTCGGGTCGCGCTGGACGATCCACGTGAGGGACTCGGCGTCCAGCGACGCCAGGGACTTCGCGAACAGCAGGTGGGGGAGGAACGCCGGGGGATGCTGTCGCAGGAGCGCCACCATGCGCACGGGGCGCTGCTTCACCAGCGTCCGCACGGCGTGCTCGTCCGGCGGGATGCCCCGCTTCAGCAGCAGCGCCAGCAGTGTCTCCGCGACGTCGGGCGTCCGCTCCGCCAGCCAGCCCAGGCCCCACCCCAGATGCTGCCGCGTCACGGGGTCGGGCTCCCCCGTCACCGCGCGCAGTTGCTCCAGCAGCACCGCGCCCAGCACCGACGGCGCATGCCGCGCCAGCCGCGCCCAGAACCGGTAGCTGGGCCGCCCCAGCGCCCGGGCCAGGTGCCGGCGCAGGCCCGCTTCGGAGGCCAGCGGCACCGTGTCCGCGAAGGTGGCGTGCTCGCCGCGCTCGGCCAGCCCGTCCACGAACGCGTCGATGACGGCGTGCCGCTTCCGCTTCCGCAGCTGGTGGATGACGGTCTGCTCACGGCGCATCCCGTGCGCCATGCGCAGCGCCTCCAGTGCCTGGGCGTCGTCACAGGCCACGGACACCAGCTCGAACGCCAGCGCGCGCACGCGGAAGGACTCGTCCGCCGTGGCCTTCAGGACCGCCTCGCCGTCGCGCCGCGTGAACTGGGCCGCCAGGGCCAGCCGCCGCTCGAAGGCATCCCCCCGGGCCAGCGCGTCCAGCAGCGCCTGCGCCTCCGGGTCCGTCCGGGCCTTGCGTCCCAGGGCCACCATGTGACGCACCCGGGCATCATGGAAGGTGGAGGACAGCTCTGCGCGGAGGGCGGACAGGGCGGGTTCGGACATGGCGCCCAAGGATGCCCGCTCTCCTGGTTTCCTGACAGAGCCCAGCCCCCGCGCGTCCCCCCTCCGCCCGGGTCAGACTCCTCCGGGGCGACCGCTCAGTGCGTCGCCTCGGTGGGCGTGATGGGGTAGTCGCCGCTGGCGTGCGCGCGGGTGTGCTGCGCGAAGAGGAAGCGCCGGACGGCGGCGCGGGTGAGGAGCCCGCACGGGGCCAGCCCCAGCACGGGCGCCACCGGCAGCGCGTCCACGTCCTCGTGGTCCATCACCTGGAGCGCGTGCGCCAGGTCCGAGTCCGGCGCCAGCGCGGGCAGCTTGCGCGCCAGGTCGCTGGCCACGAGCAGCGGGTACATGGACTCGTCCCGCCACACCTCGCGCAGTTGCTCCACGTGCACCGTGCCGTAGAGGTTGCCCTGCGTGTCCAGCACCGGCAGCGTGCCGGCCTCGGACGTGAGCAGCTGGTCCGTCAGCGCGCGCAGCGGCGTGCCCGCGGGCACCGCCGGCACCTCCGTCATCAGGGCCCGCACGTGCGTGGTCAAGAGCAGGTCCTCGTCGCTCTGCACCTTGGGCGCGGTGCGCTCCGTGAGGTAGTGGCACAGCGCGGACGCGATGGTGCACGTCACCATCAACGGCAGGATGATTTCATGGCTGCCGCTCAGCTCGTACAGCATCATCATGCCGGTGAGCGGGCCGCGCGTGAGCGCCGCCACCGTGCCGCCCATACCCACGATGGCGTACGCGCCGCTGGGCCCGGTGGCGAGCGGGAAGAAGTAGTGCACCAGCGTGCCGAACGCGCCGCCCGCCATGGCGCCGATGAGGGCCGCCGGGAAGAACGTGCCGCCGGAGCCGCCCGAGCCGATGGTGAGCGACGTGGCCACGAGCTTCAGCACGCATGCCGTCACCAGGAAGAGGAAGGGCAGCCGACCGGCCGCCGCCAGGTTGATGTAGTCGTGCCCGCTGCCCCACACCGTGGGGCTCAAGAACACGAGCACGCCCGTGCACAGGCCGCCCAGCGCGGCGCGCACCGGCAGCGGCTTCTTCCCCAGCCACGGGGACAGCCGTCCCCCCATGCTGCCGTGGAAGAAGTGCTCCACGCCGTGCAGCAGCTTCACGAACGCGAACGCGAGCAGCCCGCACCCGATGCCCAGCCCCGCGTACGCGAACACCTCCGCGCCGCTGACCAGCTCGTAGTTCACCCGGTTGATCATGGGCGCTTCGTCCAGCACGCCCCGGCTCACCAGCGTGCCCGCCACGCTCGCCAGGATGATGGGGGAGAACACCCGCAGCTCGAACTCGCGAAGGATGATCTCCATCGCGAACACCGCGCCCGCGATGGGGGCGTTGAAGGACGCGGAGATGCCCGCGCCCGCGCCGCACGCCAGGAGGATGGACAGCTCCTTGCGGCTGAAGCCCAGCACGCGCCCCACGCTGGACGCGAACGCCGCGCCGCCATAGACGATGGGGCCCTCGCGGCCCGCGGAACCACCGCTGCCAATGGTGATGGCGGACGCGATGAGCTTGAGCAGCCCGCGGTCCGCCGGCACCACGTTGGCGCCGCTCTTCACCGCGCGCACCACCTCCGGCAGGCCGTGGCCGTGCGTCTCAGGCCGGTCGCGCAGCAGCCGCCCCACCGCCAGGCCGCCCACCGTGGGCGCGATCAGGATGAGCCACCAGGGCAGGTGCGGCAGCGCCGCGGGCAGGTTGTGCGCGTGGCCGAACACGGCGTTCACGGCCGCCAGGCCCACGAGCGGGTAGTAGAGCGACAGCGCGCCCAGCGTCAGCAACGCGAGCAGGCGCAGGCGGCGCTTCACCTCGTCGCGAGGTCCGCCGGGCTCAATCACCCGCGCCAGCAGGAGCGCGCCCAGCGCCAGCGGCACACCCACCAGCGCGTACTCCAGGTGCCAGCGCGCGGAGGCGAGCGACTCCATCAACGTGCGCAGCCGCTGCGGCTTGAGCGTCGCCGCCAGCTCCGCGGCGCTGAACGTGATGCCGCTCATCACGCCAATGAGGTTGGAGAAGATGCCCGCGGCCAGGCCGCTGTAGAGCCCCACCACCGCGCCCGCGATGGGCAGCACCGAGGGCGTCGGCAGCCGGATGCGGTTGGACGCGCCCAGCAGGAAGTAGATGAGGCGTGAAAGATTCTGGCGCGCCCAGAGCGTGAGCGCGGCCGTCCGCTGCGACTGAGCAGGCGGAGGTTCGTCGGAGGTGTTCATTTGGTGCACCTACTAAACGGAGGAGGCCGGTGGGTTTCAAGCCAATTGAGGCCGCCCACACCCCGGCGCCGTCCGCCTGCACTCCACTCCACACATCGCCCGAGCGGTGCCCGGCTCCCCGCCCCCCGGGCGTGCTACGACGCCCCCCGTTTCCACCCCATGAAGGAGGCATCGCACATGCTCAAGCAGGGAGACATGGCCCCGGAGTTCACCGTGCAGGACTCGACGGGGAAGACGCACCGGCTGTCGGACTACCGGGGCAAGAACGTGGTGCTCTGGTTCTACCCGAAGGCGGACACCCCCGGATGCACCGCGGAGGGCTGCTCCTTCCGCGACCACAAGACCCAGTACGAGGCGAAGGGCACCGTCATCCTGGGCATCAGCTTCGACACGCCGGCGGAGAACCAGGCGTTCTCCCAGAAGTTCGGCTTCAACTTCCCGCTCCTGTGCGACGTGGACCGCCAGGTGGGCCTGGCCTACGGGGCCGCGGATGACGCCTCGGCCGCCAACGCGCGCCGGGTGGGCGTCGTCATCGGGCCGGACGGCCGCATCAAGGAGTGGCACGCCAAGGTGGACGCGCGCGCCTTCCCCCAGGAAGCGCTGGCGCGGCTCCAGTAGGGCTCTTTCCGGGGCTCCGGCGCCCGGCACTCAGGGCGCGTACGAGCGGGACGGCAGGCGTGAGCGGATGAGCACCGCCACGCCCGCCAACGCGAACCACGGCAGCACGTGGCCCAGCATCAGGTGTCCCGCGGAGCCGTCCGGGCAGTGCACGTGCAGCACCAGCAGGCTCACACCGGCGGAGGACAGCCCCGCCGCCAGCGCGCGCACGGGCTGGAAGGCGGAGCGGCACAGCAGGACGAGCGCCAGGGCCAGCGGCACCACCGACAGCGCCACCTCCGCGCCCATGCACCCCAGGGTGCCGGCGAGGAAGGGCCGCACCTGGACGCCGGAGCGCCCGGTCAGCTGCGCCAGCGCCAGCAGCAGCGCGCCTCCGGCCACGAGCGTGAGAGGCCAGGTGCGCTGCCTCGGCGCCAGGGCCACCATCGCTCCGCCGCCCACGCCCACGACGATGAGCAGCGCCACGAGCGCCACCGT
>NZ_RAVW01000475.1 GCF_003611585.1 Corallococcus exercitus
GGTGCGGCCTTGGGAGCGGGCTTGCCGGGTTCGCTCCAGGACTCGTCGGGGGTCGCGCTCCGGGAGGGAGGAAGGGGCGCCTGGGCTCGCGCGGGAACGGTTGGCGCCAGGGCCAGGACCGACAAGGTGAGGAGACCGGGGAGGCGCATGGTGGAAGAAGGCAGGCAGCCTAGCCCACGCTCTGGCCCTGAACGAGGCCGGCCTGCCCGACCTCTCTCCCTCCATCCGGTCGCGTCCGGAAAGCGGCAGCCGCGCCACAATGCTGATGACGGGGGCCGGGCCCGGTCTACCATCCGCGCCCGCGCGCATGGCGTCGGTGAGGAGAGCAGACGGGATGAGGGTCGGACGGGGTGCACTGCTGATGGCGCTCGCCCTGGGCGCGTGCAGCAGGCCCGGTGCGGGCACGAACACGTCGGATGCGGGGACGCTCACCGGGCTGCCGGGACGGCCGTCCACGCTGACCGTGCCCGCGTGCGAGGAGCTGCTGCCGGCGGACCTGCGCGACCTCACGCTGAACGGCTTCACGATGAAGGAGGAGCGCGCGTGTCCCACGTGCGGGCCGCTGTGCTCGCTGCGTTCGGCGGCGCTCCCGGACGTGGCCGTGTCGGTGGCGTATGACTGCCAGCCGCACTACGCGAACGCGGATGTGCGCACGCTGCTCGCGCCCACGCTGAACGCGGGCGGCGAGGAGATTCCAGCGCTGGGCCGGGCCGCCGCGCGCCGCAATCCCGTGCAGGGCATGACGCAGGTGGTGGCGTGGGATGACGACACGCCGTGCGTCGTCGTCGTGACCTGGCTGGGGGATGACCCCGACCGTGCGCTGGACGTGGCCCGCATCGCGGTGACGTCGCACCACGGCATGCTGGAACCGACGGCGGACGCGGGCACGGAGCTTCCGGCCGACGCGGGAGACAGCCTCCTCCTGGATGCGCCGCTGGAGCCGTTGGACAGCCTCACCGCGCCGCGCACGGGAACGCCGGACATGCTCTCCGCGCCCGCGGGCTCGGGCTCGGTGCCGCCGCGGCCCGTCGCCGCCCCGCGTCCCGCGGCGAAGGCGCCGGTGGTTCCGAAGCCGGCCACGCCCGGTGTCCCCGACGCCGGCTAGGCTGTCATCGCCTGACGGCCCTTCTCAGTAAGGCCACTTCGCGATGGCATAGGCGTGGGTCACCTTGTGATTGAGCCACACCAGCAGCAGCGCCACGGTCCAGCGCATGGCCACGGGGCGCGTGGCCAGCCAGTCACCCGCGACGAACATCACCGGGAAGAGCACCGCGCCGAAGCGGAAGGCGTTTCCCAGGTCGCCCTGAGGCAGCATCACCAGCAGTGACAGCAGGGCATAGAGGCCCAGCGCGCGGTCGCGGCGCCACAGCACCACCGCGAACACCAGCCACACCGCCCCGAAGACATTTCGCAGCACCAGCCAGCCGTTGAAGCCCCGGTGCCAGGGATTGCCGAACCACAGTCCCCGGATGGCGCCCCAGACCGAGTCCACGTGGTTCCACTCCCGCTGCGCCTTCAAGAACATGAAGGGGTCACCGGAACGGCTCCACTCGAAGACGAGCAGCCCCGTGAACGCGAGCAGCGCCCCACACCCCATGAGGCCGAACCGCACGAAGCGCTCGCGCCACGACGGCTCGCGCATGGCCGCCAGGAGCGCGGCGGCGATCGCCACGAAGCAGCCCTGGTTGCGGGTGAAGATGCAGAGCGCGACCAGCACGGCGGCAGGCAGCAGCCGCCCACGCGCGGCACACGCCAGCGCCCCGAACGACAGGAGCAGGAAGAGCCCCTCCGTGTGGTGCGAGTGCAGCGCGAAGCTGGCGGGACCGTAGAGGAAGACGAACCATCCCCAAGGCGTCCGGGCACTCAGCCCTTCGTGCCCGGGCTCCTGCCGCGCCAGGTGGGTGTTCCACGCGACGAAGCCCAGCAGGCATGCCGTGGACAGGGCCGTGCCGACGACCTGGGGAGGCAGGGTGCCCCCCAGCGCCAGCCGCACCAGCCAGACCAGCCCCGGGTACAGCGGCAGGAAGGCCCACAGGGGCCATGAGTAGCCGTCCAGGACCAGCGTGCTGTAGTGGTGCGAGTCCCAGCGGTCCAACAGCAGGAGCACGGGGATGTCCCGGCGCCAGGACGTCCAGGCCCAGAGCCCGAAATGATGGACCAGGACCAGCACCACGAGCACCCAGGGCGCATACCCCACCCTGGGATGGGATTCATCCGTGGCCTGTGAGGAGAAACCCATGAGCGGCGGGGACCATGCCCCCGCCGTCATCGGTCAGGCAACTACAACGTCTCCAGGTACGCCACCAGGTCGTCCACGTCGGCGTCGGACAGCCCCGCCGTCATGCCGTGCTGGTTCGTCTCGCGGCCGTTCATCAGGCGGGCCCGGAGCGAGGGCGCGCTGCCGTCGTGCAGGTACGGCGCGGTGCGGCCCACTCCCAGCAGCGACGGCGTGTTGAGCCCTGCCTGGATGACCGCCGCCGCGTCCTGCAGCACGCCGGAGCGCACGAACGTGCCCACGTCCACGTTGGTGTTGTTCGTGAACGCAGTGCCCGTGTGACAGGTGTCGCACTTCGCCTGCGTGAAGAGGGCGGCTCCACGCGCCTGGGACGCCGTCAGCGGCTCGCCTCGGGACGCGTTGTCCGTCGCGGGGATGGCGTCGATGAACGCGCCCAGCTTCGCCACCGTGTCCGCGTCCAGTTCCTGGCCGCCCATGCGGTCCTTCACCGTGGCGCTCATGAAGTCCCCCAGCGCGGAGAACTCGCCGCTCCAGTGGAAGGGCGCCGTGGCCGTCGTCATGCGGCCCGCCAGGCTGGGCGTCTGGCGCGGCCCGTCCGGGAAGCCCCACACGTGGCCGTCCTCGCGGCCCTCCAGGTGGCACGACGCGCAGGACACCGCCACGGACGGGCTGGTCATCCGCGCATCCACCGCGCTGAAGAACAACCGCCGGCCCTCCGCCGCCAGCGGCGACAGCGTGTCGCCCGCGATGACCAGGCGCTCGCCCTCTTCGCGGATGTCCCCCGACCCGCTCACCAGCGTGCTGACCGTGTGGTCGAACGCGTTGTAGACGTACGCCTTGTGCCCGTCCCGCGTGAGCGCGATGCCGTTGGGCCCCGCGCCCACCTCCACCAGCTGCCGCACCGGGCTCGACTCGTTCGGAAGGTCCGACCCGGAGCGCCGGAACGAGGGCAGGATGGCCACGTTGTTCGACTCCTGGTTCACCAGGAACAGCCACGCGCCCGTGGGGTCCACCACCGCCGCCGACGGTCCCTGGAGGGGCGTCAAGAACGAGGGGCTCGCGATGAGCGACGTCGGGTAGTCCGGCTTCTCCTCCGGCGGCGGCCTGCACTGGTCCAGGTCGTCCACCACCGGCCGGGGGGCCTCATCCTCCGTGTCGAAGGTGACCAGGCCCGCCGCCACCACGCCGCCGCCCGCCGCCGCGCCGCAGGGCGTCCCGCCGCCGTACATGGAATCGCCCGGATCCGGGCTGCGGCCGTCCACGGGGCCGCCCAGCGGATCCTCGCGCGACCACAGCACCGGCGCGAAGAGGCGCCGTCCATCCGGCGCGCTCAGGAGGTCCACCATGCCGCGCGCCCGGAAGGAGCGCGGGCCCTGCTGGGAACCGGGAGGCAGCGGGGTGTCCATCGCCACGGCGGGCGAAGGAGCCACGAGGGGCCGGGTGGACGGCAGACGGTTGGCCTTCGTGTTCAGGTCCGTGCCGTCGCGCATCACCTTGGGCTGGTTCGCGTCCGACAGGTCCACCGTCACCACGTCGCCCTGCCGGAACAGCGACACCGCCGCCTTGCGGCCGTCCTCCAGCAGCGCGATGCCGCGAGGCTCCTCGCCCAGCGGCAGCTCCCAGCGCGCGGTGAGCGTGCCCGTGTCGATGGCGGTGAGGCTGCCCCGCGCGGCGGACTGGCGCGTGGCGCTGTTCACCACGTACAGCGTGCTGCCGTCCGGCGACACCGCGAGCCCCGTGGGCTCCACGCCCACCGGGATGCGCGCGGCCTCCACCGCGTCACCCTTGCGGATGACGGACACGCTCCTGCCGCCCCGGTTCGTCACGTACACGGTGTCGTCCGGGCCCACCGTCACGCGCTCCGGGCGCGGGCCCACCCGCACCTCGGACACCTTCTCCCGGCGCGCGGTGTCCACCACGGCGAGGATGCCGTTGTCCGCGTCCACCACGTAGAGCAGCGAGTCATCCCGGCTGAGCGCCACGGACCCGGAGGCGTTGCTCCAGGTGCCCGCCACCTCGCGCTCCTTGCAGCCCGAAAGCACCAGCGTCGTCACCGCGCACAGCGCGGCCCATCCCTGCCGTCGCATCGGAATCGCCATCCCCTCCCGCGAAGGCGTCGCGCGTGCGTCCAGCCCCTCCTCGCGCGCGGCCCCACGGCCTGTCGGGAGCGTGCCGGCCCAGCTCACACGCCTTCCCGAGGGACGCATGCTCGCCCAGCCGCCCACCGGAAGTCGATGCCCTCCGCACCGGCCGTATGGCTCCGGACAATGTCGGGAACGCTCCCCCACCCCCCAAATGCCGCGAGCACCCGGCCTCCGTCGCGTGTAGACACGGGGGGCCGTGTCACGTCCCGCGCCCGTCATCCTCAGCTTCCGGCGCACGTTCGCGCTGCTCATCCTGCTGGTCGTGCTGCCCTCGGCCGGCCTGTCCGGCTTCGGCGTCGTGGCCATCATCAACGAGCGCGCGGCGGTGGAGAAACGCCTGGAGGCCGCGTGGCGGGGGACGCTGGCGGACCTGTCCGCGGAGGTGCCCCGCGCGCTCAGCCGCGGACGGCTGGAGCCGGTGGGCAACGAGCGGCTGGCGTTCCTCCTGCCGGACGACCAGGAGCTGTCCGACCCGGAGGGCACCTTCCACGTCGAGAACGGGCTCGTGCGCACGAAGGATCCGCAGCTGGCGGAGGCCCTGGCGGCGCTGGTGCCGGAAGCCGCCTCGCTGCCGACGGTGACCACCGTCTTCTCGCTCGCCACGGGAGGCCGCGCGGTGATGGTGGCCGCCGAGCGCCAGGGCGCCTCCGTGCGCGGCGTGCGGCTGTCGGGCATCGCGCTGGACGCGCTCCTGTCGGACAAGGCGCAGGGGCGGACCACGTCGGAGCCCGTGCGCTTCACGCTTCTGCCCGTGCCGCGCGACACCGCCGGCGAGGGCGGGCTCGTCAACCGGCTGATGTCGGAGGTGGCCCAGGCGCGGCAGAACGCGCTGGGGCCGCCGGTGCTCGCGGAGCGGGTGCTGTCCGCGCCCTTGCAGGACTTCCGCCTGGTGGTGCTGCCCATGGGCGAGGACCCGGTGGCGAGCGCCTCCACGCGCAACCGCGTCGTGTACGGCGTGCTGCTGGGCCTGTTCTACCTGACGCTCACCTTCGGCGTGGCGTACACCGGCCGCGTGCTCTACCGCGAGGCGCGCCTGTCGCGCATGAAGACGGACTTCGTGTCGCTGGTGAGCCATGAGCTGCGCACGCCGCTCACCTCCATCCGCATGTTCATCGAGATGCTGGCCCTGGGCCGGCTGAAGGACCCCGCGCAGAAGCAGGAGGTGCTGGACCTGCTCACGAAGGAGACGGAGCGGCTGTCGGACCTCATCGAGCGGGTGCTGGACTGGGCGCGCATCGAGAGCGGCCGCAAGGTGTACCAGCGCGACTCGCTGCCGGTGACGGACGTGGTGGACGCGGCGGTGGCCGCCTTCCGCACGCAGCGGCTGGGCGACGACATGCAGTTCACCGTGGCGGTGGAGGACGGGCTGCCGAAGGTGGACGTGGACCGGGTCGCGGTGGCGGGCGCGCTGCTCAACCTGTTGCAGAATGCCTACAAGTACAGTGGGCCCACGAACCGCAGAATCGCCCTCCGGGCACAAAGAGACGGCGGATACGTGAACCTGTCGGTGGAGGACAACGGGGTGGGAATCGCCAGGAAGGACCGCAGGCGCATCTTCGAGCGCTTCTACCGGGTGGACAACCTGCTCACGCGCAAGACGGAGGGCAGCGGCCTGGGGCTCGCCATCAGCAAGCGCATCGTGGAGGCGCACGGTGGCCGCATCCTGCTGAAGAGCGAGCCCGGCCAGGGCAGCTGCTTCACCCTCCAGCTCCCGGTGAGCCGCGCATGAGCACGTCCGTCCCGCAAGAGGAGAAGCCCCGGCGCATCCTGGTGGTGGAGGACGACCTGTCCATCCTCACCGGCGTGTCCATGAACCTGCGCTTCGAGGGCTACGAGGTGCTGCAGGCCCAGGACGGCCGCACGGGCCTGGCCAAGGCGCTGGACGAGGCGCCGGACCTGCTGGTGCTGGACCTGATGCTGCCGGAGCTCAACGGCTACGAGGTGATTCGCGAGCTGCGCCAGCGCGGCCGCGACACGCCCGTGGTGGTGCTGTCCGCGCGGGGCCAGGAGTCGGACAAGATATTGGGCCTCAACCTGGGCGCGGACGACTACGTGGTGAAGCCCTTCGGGCTCCAGGAGCTGCTCGCGCGCATCAAGGCGGTGCTGCGCCGCAGGTTCGGGGCCACGGGCACCGCGCCGCCGCCGGTGACGTTCGGGGACGTGAAGGTGGACCTGTCCCAGCGCACGGTGGCGCGCGACGGGCAGCCCGTGGACCTGACGGCGCAGGAGTTCAAGCTGCTGGCGCACTTCCTGGCGCACCCGGGCCGCACCTTCACCCGCGAGGAGCTGCTGTCCGGCGCGTGGGGCTACCACTACGAGGGCAGCGCGCGCACGGTGGACAACTTCATGCGCCAGCTGCGGCTGAAGTTCGAAGCGGATCCAGAGGCGCCCCGGCACTTCCTCACGGTGCGCGGGCTGGGCTACCGCTTCGAGCGCTGAGGCGCGCGGCCGTCGGCGTCACGTTCCGGCGACGCCAATCTGCCGCAGGTCCTCCAGGTCGAAGGGCTTGCCGTCGAAGCGGCCAAAGCGCTCGCGCAGGGTGAGGCCGCTGGCGGTGAGGGCGGTCTCCAGCTCCTCGGGGAGGAAGTGGCGCAGCTTGAGGCGGCGGATGGGGCTCTGGCCGCCGGCGGGGCGCCGCTCGCGCAGGTGCAGGGCGAAGAGGGGGCGG
>NZ_RAVW01000476.1 GCF_003611585.1 Corallococcus exercitus
GGTCGGCCTGGGCCTCGAAGAGCTGATGGAAGCAGACGTCGAGGGGCACGTCGGCGTGGGTGCGGTTGAAGTCGAGGAGCACCTGACGCTGCTCGGCCTCGGGCATCAGGGGCAGTGAGGCCAGGGACGCCTCGGGGCGCGCGATGGCCGCCTCCAGCACCGTGCGCAGGTGCTGGGTGAGCCGCGCGATGGTCGCCTCCTCGAACAGGTCGGTGCTGTACTCCACATGACCGACGAGCCCGCCTCGCTCCACCTCCACCAGCGACAGGGTGAGGTCGAACATCGACCGGCCCGCGTTGCTCTTGATGGCCTCCAGTGCCAGGCCCCCCAGCTGGGGACGGCCCTGCGGCTTCTGGAGGATGAGCATCACCTGGAACAGCGGCGTGTAGCTGAGGCTGCGGCGGGGCTGTAGCTCCTCCACCAGCTTCTCGAAGGGCACGTCCTGGTTGTCGAACGCGCCCATCGCGGCCTCGCGCACCCGGCCCAGCAGCTCCAGGAACGTGGGATCGCCGGACAGGTCCGTGCGCAGCACCAGCGTGTTGAGGAAGAAGCCGATGAGGCCCTCCAGCTCGGCCTGGCTCCGGCCGGCGCTGGGCGTGCCTACGCAGACCTCGTCCTGCCCCGAGTACCGGTGCAGCACCGCCTGGAAGGCCGCGAGCAGCACCATGTAGAGCGTGGCCCCGGTGCGCCGGCCCAGCGCCTTGAGCTGCTCCACCAGCGCGGCGGGCAGTTCCACGCGCAGCTCCGCCCCCTGGAAGGTCTGCACGGCCGGACGCGGCCAGTCCGTGGGCAGCTCCAACACCTGAGGCGCGCCGTTCAGCCGTGCCTTCCAGTAGTCCAGTTGACGCCGCAGGGTCCCGCCCTCGCGTCCCTCCTGCTGCTGGCGCGCGAAGTCCGCGTACTGCAACGGCAGCGCCGGGAGCACCGGCGCGGTGCCGGCGACGAAGGCTTCGTAGAAGAGGCCGACTTCACGGATCAGCACTTCGATGGACCAGCCGTCGGAGACGATGTGGTGCATCGTCAGGAGCAGCACGTGCTCCTCCGGCGACAGCCGCAGCAGCCGGGTGCGCAGCAGCGGCCCGCGCGTCAGGTCGAAGGGCCGTCGCGCCTCCTCCGCCATCCGCTGGCGCGTGTCCTCCTCGCGCCGCTCCGGCGGCAGGTCCGTCAGGTCCTCCGGCGCCAGCGCCAGCGTCAGCGTCGGCTCCGCCACCTGCACGGGCTGGCCGTCCTGTTCCATGAAGCGCGTGCGCAGCGATTCGTGGCGCTCCACCAGCGCGTTGAACGCGCGACCCAGGGCTGTCACGTCCAGCGGCCCGCGCAGGCGGAACGCGGCCGGGAGGTTGAACAGCGTCGTCCCGGACTCCAGCCGGTCCAGGAACCACAGGCGCTGCTGGGCGAAGGACAGCGGCGACGGCTCGGACGCCGCGCGCGCGGGCCGCGAGGCGGGGAGCACGTTGCTCGGCGCCGTGCCGGAGGCCTGCTGGCGCTCGGCCATCTTGCGCAGCAGCTGCTCGCGCTTGTCGGGAGGAAGGTGGGCGATCCGGTTGCGAATGTCGCTCATGGTGCTCGGTCGGGGAAGAAGGTGGGGCGAAGAGGCGGGAGCGGCTCACTCCAGCTCGGACAGGAGGGACTCCAGCTCTTCCTCGCTCATGTTCTCGGTGCGGCTGTTGACGATGGCCACGGCCATGCCCGCGATGGTGGGGGTCTCGAAGAGGGTCCCCAGGCGCAGCTCCACCTGGAACGCCTGCCGGACGCGCGCCACGACCTGCGCGCCCACCAGCGAGTGCCCACCCAGCTCGAAGAAGTCGTCGTGGATGCCCGGCTCCGCGACGCCGAGCAGCTCCGCCCAGATGGCGGCGATTCCCTGCTCGACGGAGTCCCGGGGCGCCACGTAGGGCGTCCGAACGCCGCGCCGGGAGTGCCCGGCTCCGGGGCTCGTGGCCGGCGCCGCGCCCGTTCGCTCACGCCGCAGCCACACGGCCTGTCGCGCGGAGAGGTCCGTGGTGGACACGACCCATCGGCCCTCGGCTCGCGCGGACAGCAGCCGCCGCAGGGCGTCCGAGCCTTCGACGAGCGTCAGGTCCGACGCGGAGGGAACCTCACCGTCCTGGGACCAACCGTCCCAGTCCACGCTGAGCCATTGCGTCCCACCCGCCCGGGCGCGCTCGCAGGCCAGCGTGTCCATGAAGGCATTGGCCGCCGCGTAGGCGCTGAACCCCGGGCCGCCCAGTACGGTGGACAGCGAGGACTGCAACACCACGAAGTCCGGCGGCGGTCCGTCCGCCAGCGCGGCCGCGAGCCACCGGGTGCCCCGCACCTTGGCGGCGAGCTGCTCCTCGCTCCGTTCGCGCTCCAGGTCCACCAGCGGGACCGACGTTTGAGCGCCGATGCTGCCCGCCGAGTGCACCACGCCATGCAGGGCCCCGAAGTGCGCCCGAGCGCGGGCCACCACGGACTCCAGCTCCGCCCGCCGCGACACGTCCGCCGACAGCACCAGCACGCGCGCGCCACGAGCCTCCATGGCCCGCAGGCGTTGGATCTTCCGCGACACGCCGTCCTCTTCGCCGCGCGCGCGCAGCCACCCGTCCCACTCCTCCGGCGGAGGGAAGGGCGAGCGACCCACCAGCACCAGCCGCGCCCGCACCGTCGCAGCCAGGTGCTCGGCCACGCCCAGGCCAATCCGCCCCAGGCCTCCGGTCAGCAGGTACACGCCGGCTTCGCGCAGCGGCGAGATGTCCGCGCTCGCAGGGGGCAGCCGTGTCGGCTCGAAGTGCTCGACGTAGCGACGCGAGCCGCGCCAGGCCACCACGGGCTCCGCCGCGTCCAGGCGCACCTCCGCCACCAGCCGCTCCAGCAGGCCCGCCAGCTTCGCCGTGTCCCCGGGCAGGCGCACGTCGATGCAGCGCGTGCGCAGTTCCGC
This sequence comes from Corallococcus exercitus, assembly GCF_003611585.1. Classification (GTDB taxonomy): domain Bacteria; phylum Myxococcota; class Myxococcia; order Myxococcales; family Myxococcaceae; genus Corallococcus; species Corallococcus exercitus. Next base: position 2,921 of record NZ_RAVW01000476.1, read on the forward strand.
GTGCTCCTGGGGAACCACCTTGCAGGGGCCCACCACGAGCGCGCGGGCGGGCACCAGCGGTTCGTCCCCCGTCACGTCCAGCGCGCCGCTCACCAGCACCGCGACGTCCACCGGCCCCTTCTCCGGCCGGGCCTGGAGCGCGCGCAGCAGGGCGACGAGGCCGTGGAAGCCGCGCTCCATCTCCGTCTCGAGCGCCGCGTCCTCGGCTCCACCGGCGGCGGGGCCCAGGCCCCAGGCGTGCACCACGCGCCGGGGCGTGCCCACGGCCTCCAGCAGCGCGCGGTAGTGCGCGGGCTCTCCAGGCGACAGCCCGAAGGTGCGCGCGTCCCGCTGGGAAAAGCCGGGCGCGGGCACCACCCGCACCACCTCCGAGCCCGCTGCTTCCAGCCGCGCGGCCAGCTGCGCGCCGAAGCCGTTGGCGTCGACGAAGGCCAGCACGCGCTCGACACCGGCGGATGACGCGGCCGGCGGAGGCGGCGTGGGCTTCCAGGCCGGCTGGTAGAACCACTCCGCCGGGTCGTCCCGCTTGCGCAGCGCCGTCCCGGCCGTCCGGGGATCCGCCGCCGAGGGCGGTCCCGCCACGGCCTCCAGCCAGTAGTCCTCCCGCTGAAAGGGATAGGGCGGCAGCTCCACGCGGCGGTGCTCGCCCGGTCCCTGGAGCCGCTCCACGTCCAGCTCCGCGCCCGCCAGCCACAGCTGCCCCGCTGCGTTCAACAGCACCGCGGCGTCCGGCCGCGGATCCTGCGGCCGGCGCATCGAGGCGACGATGGTGCGCCCCGCCGCGTTCGTGGCCTGCCGCGCCAGCATCGTCAGCGCCTGCCCCGGCCCCACCTCCAGCAGCAACCGGTCCGGCTCCTCGAGGAGCGTCGCCACGCCTTCCGCGAAGCGCACCGGCTTCCGCACCTGCTCCGCCCACGCACGCGGATCCGTCGCCTCCGCGTCGGTGAGCCAGGTGCCGGTGAGGTTGGAGACGCAGGGGATGGACGGAGGCGACAGGCGCACGCGGCGCAGCGCCTCTTCCAGGGGCCGCAGCATCGGCTCCAGCATCGCGGAGTGACCGGCGTAGGTGCTGTGCAGCAGGCGGCACTCCACGCCGCGCGCGCCCAGCTCCGCCTGGACCGCGTGCACGGCGTCGGTGGGCCCGGACACGACGCACAGCGAGGGCGCGTTGCTGGCGGCGATGCCCACCGGCCTGCCCACCAGCAGCGGGCGCACTTCTGCTTCGGGCAGCGACACGGACAGCATGGAGCCCGCGGGCAGCTGCTGGATGAGCCGGGCGCGCAGCGCCAACATCGCCGTGGCGTCCTCCAGCGTGAAGATGCCCGCCAGACAGGCCGCCGCGTACATGCCGACGCTGTGGCCGACGAGCGCCTGGGGCCGTACGCCCACGTCCATCCACCAGCGCGCCAGCGCGTACTCGACGGTGAAGAGCGCCGGGTGGCCGAACGTCGTCTGCTCCAGCTTCCGGGTGGCCTCCGCGTGCTCCGACGCGGCCGGGAAGAGGAAGCGCCGCAGGTCGGCGCCCAGGTGCGGGGCGAAGCGCTCGCAGCACGCGTCCACGTGCTCGCGGAAGCGCGGCTCCGTCGCGTACAGGCCGCGGCCCATGTCCACATGGTGCGAGCCCTGTCCGGGGAAGAGGAACGCCACCGAGCAGCGCCCGTCTCCCGCGGACTCGGTGAGCAGCCGCGCGTCGCGTGCCGCCAGAGCCTCCCGGGCCTCGCGCGCGTCCTGGCACACCAGCACCCGCCGGTGCTCGAAGCGACGGCGTCCCACCATCAGCGTGTGGGCGACGTCCGCCAGCGCCAGCTCCGGGTGCCGCTCCAGGTGCGCGGCCAGCCGGTCCGTCGCCTCCTCCAGCGCGGGCGCGGTCCGGGCGGACAGGGCCAGCAACTGCCAGGGGCGGGACGCGGGCGCGCGGGGCGCGGGCGCGGGTGCCTCTTCCAGCACCACATGCGCGTTGGTGCCGCCCATGCCGAAGGAGCTCACCCCCGCGCGCCGGGACTTCGCGTCGGGCCACGGCCGCGACGTGGTGTTGACGGCGAAGGGGCCCTCGTCGAAGGGGACGCGCGGGTTGGGGTGCTGGAAGTGCAGGCTGGGAGGAAGCCGCCGGTGCTCCAGTGCGAGCGCCGCCTTGATGAGGCCCACCACGCCGGCCGCCGCGTCCATGTGGCCCAGGTTGCTCTTCACCGAGGCCAGCGCGATGGAGCCCCGGGGCAGCCCTTGGAACACCTGGTTGAGCGCGGCCACTTCGATGGGGTCTCCCAGCGACGTGGCCGTCCCGTGGGCCTCCACGTACTGGATGGATTCAGGCTCCACGCCCGCCACCGCGAGCGCCTCGGAGATGACCTGGGACTGGCCGTCCACGGTGGGCGCGGTGAAGCCCACCTTGTCCGCGCCGTCGTTGTTGACGGCCGAGCCGCGGATGATCGCGTGGATGCGGTCTCCCGCCTCCAGCGCGTCCGACAGCCGCTTGAGCGCCACCACCGCCACGCCCGAACCCCCGACGGTGCCTTCGCCCCGAGCGTCGAAGGGCCGGCAGCGTCCGTCCGGGGAGAGGATGCCGCCCTCCCGGTACGAGTATCCGGCGCGCTGGGGCAGCACCAGCGCGACACCGCCCGCGAGGGACAGGTCCGACTCGCCGGAAAGCAGGCTCTGGCAGGCCAGGTGCACGGCCACCAGCGACGTGGAGCACGCCGTCTGCACGGTGACGCTGGGGCCGCGCAGGTCCAGCCGGTGGGACACGCGCGTGGTGAGGAAGTCCTTCTCGTTCGCCACCATCAGCGAGAACAAGCCCTGCGAGGCCACCAGGTCCGGCCGGGTCAGCAGGTTCGCGATGAGGTAGCTGCTGCGCCCCTCGCCCGCGAAGACGGACGTGGCGCCACGCCCGCGCGCGTCACCGTGGCCGGAGCGCTCCAGGGCCTCCCACGCGCACTCCAGGAAGAGGCGGTGCTGGGGATCCAGCAGCTCCGCCTCCCGGGGGCTGTAGCCGAAGAAGGCCGCGTCGAAGGCGGCCACGCCGTCCAGGACGAAGCCCTCGCGCACGTAGCCCGGCTGCTCGCGCACGGCGCGGGGGACGCCGGCCGCCTCCAGCTCCGCGTCGGAGAAGGACGTGCGCGGCTCCACGCCGTCGTCGATCAGGCGCCAGAAGGACTCGGGATCGCGGGCGCCCGGGACGCGCAGCGCGATGCCGACGATGGCGACGGCCTCGGTGGGGGACGAAGCCATTACGCGCTTCCCTTCTTGCGGCGGGCCAGCCGCTGCTCCCGCTGTTGATCCATGCGCTCCTTGCGGCCCTCACCGCGCTCCTGGCTGGACTCCAGTCGCGCGCCGCCGCCAGCCTGGGACAGGTGCTCCGCGAGGCCCGCGAGGGTGGGGTACTGGAAGAGCACGGGCAGGGAGACCTGCAGGCCCAGCGCCGTCTGGAGGCGCTCCTGCACGCGGACGATGAGCAGGGAGTTGCCGCCCACGTCGAAGAAGCGCTCGTGGCGTCCGACGCGCTTGAGGCCCAGCAGCTCGCACCAGAGGGCCGCCAGCGTGCGCTCCAGCTCGCCCTGCGGCTCCACGTAGCCCTGGCCGCCGCCGACATGGGTCTCGTCGGGCGCGGGCAGTGCGCGCGTGTCCACCTTGCCGCTGGCCGTGAGGGGCAGCGCGTCCAGGAACACGAACGCCGCCGGCACCATGTACTCCGGCACGCGTTCACGCAGGAACGTGCGGAGCGCCGCAGGGTCGTGTCCGGGCTCGCGCGAGACGACGTAGGAGACAAGGCGGAGGTGGGAGGGCGAGTCCTCGCGAAGCAGCGTGAAGGCGTCGAGGACGGAGGCGTGGTCGCGAAGGAGGGAGGAGACCTCGGAGGGCTCGATGCGGAAGCCGCGCAGCTTCACCTGGGAGTCGAGGCGGCCGAGGAATTCGAGGCGGCCGGAGGGCAGCCAGCGGACGCGGTCGCCGGTGCGGTAGAGGCGCTCGCCGGGAGAAGAAGCGAAGGGATGCGGGAGGAAGCGCTCGGCGGTGAGCGAGGGCTGGCCGAGGTAGCCGCGAGCGACACCGGGGCCGGAGACAAAGA
>NZ_RAVW01000477.1 GCF_003611585.1 Corallococcus exercitus
AAGAGACAGCCTCCACGACGGGAGGCGGCGGAGGCGGAGGCGGACGGAAGACGACGTCCACCTTCTTCTCCTTGATGACTTCCTTCACGGTGTTGGCCGCGGTCATCGCCGCCACGGCGATGAGTCCGAAGACGGCGACCGACGCGGTCGTGGAGAGCGCGAACCGCCGGGCGGCGGGGGCGCTGGAGGCGCTGTCGAACGTTTCGAACATGACGGGGACGCATATAGCGACGCCGTGTGTCACGAAGGTTCAGGCTCCGTGACACTTTGCCCCCGGCCGTGTCTCGATTGGGTCACGAACCGCGAGCGTTCAGGAAGCCACGCGGCAGGTGCGTCACGGCCTTGTCGGAAAGAACCGCCGTGGGCGTCCCGTGACGCCGCGTCTGCCACAACAGCGCGATCAGCAGCGCGGAGTACGCCACCGCGAACGGCCGGAAGAGCAGCACGCGCCGCGCCGGATCCGCTCCCAGCACCGCGTCCGACACGACCATGCCGACGAGCGCCACCGCCGCCACGCACCCCTGCCCCAGGCGCGAGCGGCCTTCCAACGCCGCGCGGATCACCGGCCACGCGAGCAGGTAGTTCGCGCGCCACGCCAACGGTGACAGCAGCGTCACGCCCAGGCAGCAGAACGCGAGCAGCTCCACGGGCCCGGGCCGCGCCCACACCAGCGCCACGACGAACAGCGCCAGCGCCACGACCTGCGCCAGCGTCATCGCACCGGCGGGAGGCAGCGACTCCGGAGGCAGCACCAGCGACAGCAGCAGCGTGGGCAGGCCCTGCGGGTTGTGCCCCAGCGCCCACGGCGGCGTGGTGCGCGCCAGGATCTCCGTCCAGTCACGCAGCTGTGACAGCGTGCCCGTCCAGCCGTAGCGGCCCAGCGTGGGCAGCACCAGGAGGACGCCGAAGAAGGCCGTGGTCCCCACGACGCGCCAGTGTCTGCGCGAGAGGAAGAACAACCCCAGGAGCGCGGCCGGAGGCTTGAGCAGGCACGCGACGGCGAAGGCCGCGCCCGGTCCCCACACGCGGCCCCGCTCCGCGCCCACCGCCGCGACCACCAGCAGCCACAGCAGCACGGCGTCCACCTGGCCGTAGAAGATCTCGAAGGAGAATGCGGGCAGCAGCACCGCGGTGGCGAGCACGGGCGCCCACTGCCACGGAGTCGCCTCACCGGAGGCAGGCACCGCGCGGCGCGTGAGCATGGACACGGCGCCGAGCGCGAGCACGGACCCCAGGTTCCACAGCGCCACGGCCGCGCGCGGGGGCACGGCGGTGAAGGGCAGGAACAGGGGCGCGGTGACGGGCGCGTATTTGAACGGCATGGTGCCGTCTTCCGCGCGGTAGAGGTCCGTGCCCTCGCGGAAGCGCTCGGCGGCGGTGAGGTAGACGCGGAAGTCCGCGCCGCGCCGGGGATGCTGTCCCACCGCCACGGCCGCCACGGCGAGCACCAGCAGCAGCGCCCACTCCACCTTCAGGGATGCGCGTTGGCGGTGCTCGTTCACGGAGGAGGACACGGTGGGGCGCGCACCATTCCACGCGGGGGCGCCCCGCCGCAATCACAGGCCGTAGGCTTCCAGGAGCCGCAGCCACACCTCGCTCACGGTGGGGTACGACGGCACCGCGTGCCAGAGCGTGTCCAGCGTCACTTCGCCCGCGACGGCGATGGTGGCCGCGTGGATCATCTCGCCCACGCCCGGTCCGGTGAACGTGGCGCCCACGATGACCCGGCGCTGCTCGTCCACCACCAGCTTGGCGGTGCCCTTGAGGCCCTGACCCATGACGGACGCGCCGGCCACGTTGCCCAGCTCGTACTGCACCGTCTTCACCGGCACGCCCGCCTTGCGCGCCTTGTCCTCGGTGAGCCCCACGCTGCCCACCTGCGGGTGCGTGAAGACGACCTGCGGCGTGGCCTTCGCGTCCGCCCACGCCTTCGCGGGCTTGCCCAGGAGGACGTCGCCCAAGAGCCGCGCCTGGTACTTGCCCATGTGCGTGAGCAGGTTGCGGCCGTTCGCGTCGCCCACCGCGTACAGCCAGCCGCCGTCCACGCCCTTGGCGCGGAGCTGATCATCCACCTCGATGGAGGCGCCGGGCTTGAGCCCCACCGTGTCCAGGCCCAGGTCGTCCGTGCGCGCGGTGCGGCCCATGGCGACGAGCAGCGCGTCCGCGCGCAGCGTGTCCCCGCCGGTCAGCGTGATGGTGTATTCGCCCTGCGCGCCGGAGCGCTGCACCTTGGTGGCCTGCGTCTCCAGCAGCACGCGCACACCGGAGTCGCGCAGCGCCTCGGCCACCTGCTCGCCCACGAAGGGCTCGAAGCGCTTGAGCACGCGGGGACCGCGCTGCACCAGCGTCACCTCCGAGCCCAGCTCGCGCCACGCCTGCGCCAGCTCCACCGCCTCCACGCCGCCGCCCAGCACCACCAGCCTGCTGGGCACTGCCTTCGCGCCGGTGCCCTCGCGGTTGTCCCAGGGCCTGGAGTCCTTGAGGCCCGCGATGTCCGGCAGGCGCGGCTTGCTGCCCGTGGCGACGACGACGGCCTGCTTCGCCTCCAGCTCGCGCACCTTGCCGTCCTTGCCCGTCACGGCCACCTTGCGTGGACCCGCAAGCCGGCCGTGGCCGCGCACCACGGTGAGCTTCGCGCCCTCCGCCCACTTCACCTGGCCCCTGTCGTCGTAACCGGACACCATCTGGTCGCGGTGCTTGAGCACGGCGTCCGCCTTGAGCGGGCCCTGGATGAGCTCGCGGACGCCGGGCGTGTGCTTCGCCAGCCACAGCGTCTCGCCGGGGTGCAGCAGCGCCTTGCTGGGCATGCAGGCCCAGTAGGAGCATTCGCCGCCCAGGAGCTCCTGCTCCACCAGCGCGACCTTCAAGCCACCCGCCGCCGCCCGCGCGCCCGCGTTCTCGCCCGCGGGACCCGCCCCAATCACCACCACGTCGAAAGTCTCGGCCATGAAGCCTCCCGGCTCCTGCTTGCCCGGGGAAGGCCGCTCCGCCAATCCGACCAGCGCCGCGCGTCGGATGGTGGATGGTGTGGCTGGTCACCAGAGGACAGCCCGCCTGTCAGGGCCCGGAAGGCCCCTACGTCAGGGCGCGGACGGATGCGTGTGTTCCCCCGCGTCCGGTGGACGGTCCGCGCCGTGGCGCGGCGGGAGGTGTGCCATGGGACGTGTCGCCAGGGTGGTCTCGGTTCGCTCCGCGGGGTCGCGCGTCTAGCGTCACCGGCGGCGTCCAGCTCCCGTCCGAAGGCGGCGCCCTCGTGAGCGCCGTCGCGGCCGTGGAGGACGCCTTCGCCGTGAGGTCCAGACGGCGTGTCCGCGCGGGTCACTCGCGTGCACACCCCGGCCGTGCTCCGGCACGGCCAGCAGGAATCCGTCTTCGTTCATGTCCTCTTCCAGGCATCGCCGTCCCCGCGCGTCCTCCCGGCGCTCGGGCTCCTCGCTGTTCCATTCCGAAGCCCCGTCCGCGCGTCACCTGCGCGTCCAGTCCACCCTCTCAGAGGAGCTCTCGCTGCTGTTCCGTGGCGAGCTGTCCGACCCCCGGCTCGAAGGCGTCGCGCTGACGTCGTTCGAGCTGTCCCCCGAAGGCCGCATCGCGAGCATCGGCTACACGCTGCCGCACGACGCGGACCCCGCTGACGTGAAGGAGGCCCTCACCCGTGCGGAGGGCTACCTGCGCTCGCAGCTGGCGCAGCACCTGAACCTCAAGCGCACCCCGCACCTGCGCTTCGTCCTCGTGGGCACCGCCCCGCGCACGGAACCCGAGGACGGAGGTGACGCATGATGCCCCGCGTCCTCGAAGTCCCACCGGGCGCGGTGCCCCTCCTTGCCTGGGCGCGCACGGTGCCCGCGGCGGCCCTGAAGCAGCTCCAGCAACTCGCCGCGCAGCCCTACGTCACGGAGCACGTGGCGGTCATGCCGGACGTGCACCTCGCGTCGGGCGTGGCGGTGGGCACCGTCTTCGCCACGCAGGCCCACGTCGTCCCCGGCGCGCTGGGCAACGACCTGGGCTGCGGTGTGAGCGCGCACCGCTTCGCCTTCCCCGCCGCCTCACTGTCGCGCGCGGACCTGGAGCGCCTGCTGTCCCAGCTCGCGCGGGTCATCCCGGTGGGGGACGCGGTGCACCGGGGACGGGGCCTGCCCCTGCCATCCGGACTGGAAGCCCCGCCGCTGTCCACCCAGAAGCTGGCCCGTGCCTGGGAGCGGCTGGCGCCGCGCCACCTGGGCACGCTCGGGGGCGGCAACCACTTCCTGGAGCTGGACCGCGACGGGGCGGGGGACCTCTGGCTGCTCATCCACTCCGGCTCGCGGGGCGTGGGGGGCGCCGTGGGAGAGCACCATCAACGCGTGGCCCAGGCGCTGGGCCAGGGCACACCGCCCGCGCTGCGCACGGACACCGAGGAGGGTCAGGCCTGCGTCCATGACCTGGACCTGGCGTGCCGCTTCGCCCGCGCCAACCGGGACATGCTCGGGGCCCGGGCCCTGGCGGTGCTGGCGGACGTGCTGGGCGTGGCGCCGGACGTGGACAGCGCGGTGGACGTGCACCACAACCACGTCGCCTCCGAGACGCACTTCGGCCGAGCGCTCTGGGTCCACCGCAAGGGCGCGGTGGGGTTGGACGCGGGGGCCCGGGGGCTCATCCCCGGCTCCATGGGCACGGCCTCCTACGTCGTCGAGGGCCGCGCGGAGCCCCGCGCCTTCCGCTCCTGCTCGCATGGCGCGGGCCGCGTGCTCACCCGCACGGAGGCTCGCGCCCGCATCCGCCCGGACGCGCTGGTCCACGCCCTGCGCCGCGTGGTGTTCGACCCGGGCCGGACGCACGCCCTGGTGGAGGAGGCCCCCGCCGCCTACCGGGACCTCACCGAGGTGCTGGAGGACGAGGCGGACCTCGTGACGCCCCGCGTCCGGCTCACGCCCCTGGCCGTGCTCAAGGGCTGAAGGCCTGGGAGGGGAGGGGGGCACCTGTCGGGTGGATGACAGCCCGTCCGGGTGATCCACCCCCCGCACTCCACGACCGGAGGGGCCCATCGTCAGAGTGGGTTCCCGCGCCCGTCAAAGTGCCGTAGTATCGGCCCACGAGTACGCGTGCGAACCTGCTGGGGCGTCGTCTAATGGCAGGACGTCAGACTTTGACTCTGATTATCAAGGTTCGAATCCTTGCGCCCCAGCCACTCCGCTCCGGGGGGACGCGGTCAACGTCGTCCGTCCGGAGGTAGAAGGCGGTGGGCTGATGCCGCAGAAGACGCTCCTGCTGGTCACCGTGGGCAGTCCACCGTCCGCGCTCGTGAACGGCTTGCAGGATCCGCTGGCGACCCACCTGGGCGTCAGCGCGGTCGTGAGCCGGATGGCGCTGTCGTCGCCGGCCTACGCCTTCAACAAGGACCGCAGCCAGTACCACTGCAACGCCATCATGCGCCGGCTGGGCACGGTGCTGGACGACGCGCCCCAGGACCTGGTGATGGGCGTGACGGACGCGGACCTCTTCGAACCGGACTCGCCCTTCGTCTTCGGCCAGGCGGACCGTGAGTCCAAGGTCGCGGTGATGAGCCTGTTCCGGCTGCGCCAGGGCGCGGAGGGCGAGACGCTCCGCCGCCGCGTGCAGGTGGAGGCGGTGCACCAGGCCGGGCACCTCATCGGCCTGTCGTACTGTGAGGACTCGCGCTGCGTGATGTTCTTCCCGCAGTCCCCGCAGGACATCGACCGCAAGTCGCTGGGTCCCTGCAACGTCTGCCGCAACGAACTGAACCGCCTCAACCGCTGAGCACCCTTGCGCGCTCCCCGACACGGGCGCGCGTGAATGCCTCCGTGTGCGTTGACGTCCTGTCCCGCGCGCCCTGTAGTGTTCGGGCGCGGTGTGTGTGTGACAGGGCCGGCACAGCGGGAGACACGATGATGGGCATGCGGCGATGGCTCGGCGGTGTGGTGGCGGTGGGGATGTTGGGGGCGTGTGAGCCCCTGGATGACCCGGGCGGTGGCGGCACCACCGGTGACGTCCTCTTCGACAAGGGCTTCGCCTTCGTGCGGACCGACCGGAACGTCTACGTGGTGGACGACGACGGCGACCCCAACAGCCCGCAGCGGTTGACGACGGCCGGCGGCGCGTACACGCCCGCCATCTCCAAGGACGGCAGCAGCATCGTGTTCGTGCAGAAGTCGGGCAGCACGTCATCCATCCAGACGGTGCCGACCTCCGGCGGCTCGGTGGCCACGCTCATCAGCAGCAACGACCCGGCGTGCGGCGCGTGCACCAACTTCCGCGGGCCCACGTTCAGCCCGGACGGGCGCACCATCGTGTTCGCGTTCGACCGGGGCTCGGGGTCGGTCAGCTCGCTGGGGCGCATCGCGGTGAACGGCAGCGGCTTCGCGGAGCTGACGCCCGGCACCACCATCTCCTACGGCTCGCCGTCCTTCTTCCCCAGCGGCAACACGGTGCTGGCGCCCGCGGGCAGCAACACGTTCCAGTACAACCAGCTCGCGTTCGTGCCGGTGGGCGGCGGCAGCCCCAGCTACGTGTCGCTGGGCAACGAGGTGCTGGCCATCGCGAACCGCGCGGTGGTGTCCCCGGACGGCCGGCAGGTGGCGCTGGACGGGCGGCTGTCGTCCGGCAGCACGCGCATCTTCGTGGGCAACGTGACGGCCTCGGGCATCAGCGGCGCGCTGCGGCGGCTGACGGACTACACCGCCAGCACCGTGCAGGAGAGCTTCCCCAGCTGGACGGGCAGCACGGAGCTGGGCTTCCTCTTCAACGACTCCGGCGGCGACCCGAGCATCTACCGCGCGCCGGTGTCCTCCACGGCCAGCTCCGTCACGCTCGCGGTGCCCGCCGCGAACGAGCCCTTCTACGGGCCCAACTAGGGCGTGTCCGCAAATTAGAGCCAGAGGCGGATGGAGGCGATATGGACCATCGCCAGGTAGTTGGCGGCGCGCTTCTCATAGCGCGTCGCCACCCGCCGGTTCTGCTTCAAGCGATTGAAGAGA
>NZ_RAVW01000478.1 GCF_003611585.1 Corallococcus exercitus
CCGGTCCCGCACGTGGACCTCCGTCCGGATTCCGGGCCCCCTGCCTGCCTCGCTGGCTGCCCTCCAGGTGAGTCGCCGGTGGCCCGGGTAGGACGTCGGGGGCATCCCCACCTTCTCCGACGTGCGGCGTCATGGACGAGGCGCCCACCGACCCTCTTGAACGCTCGGGGCCCCGGGAGGGCCGCCGGGCCAGCCACAAGGACCCCACTCCATGGATCGCATCTGGAAGAAGAAGGTCATCGTCATCACGGGCGCCTCCAGCGGCATCGGCCGGGCCACGGCGTTGCTGCTGGCGAAGAAGGGTGCCCACGTGGTCCTCGCCGCGCGCCGGGAGGACCCCCTGGAAGAGCTGGCGGCCGAGTGCGAGTCCCACGGCGTCCAGGCCCTGGTGGTGCCCACGGACGTGGCGGACGCCGCCGCCGTGAAGCAGCTGGCGGAAGCCGCGGTGGGCACCTTCGGCCACTTCGACGGCTGGGTGAACAACGCGGGCGTCTACATGCTGGGCAGCCTGGAGGAGACGCCGGACGAGGCCTTCCGCCAGCTCATGGAGACCAACTTCTTTGGCACCGTGAGCGGCGCGCGGGCGGCGCTGGCGCAGTTCCGGCGCCAGGGCTACGGGACGCTCGTCAACGTGTCCTCCACCTTTGGCACCGTGCCCGCGCCATACCTGAGCGCCTACGTGGCCTCCAAGTTCGCGGTGCGCGGCTTCTCCGCGTCGCTGCGCCAGGAGCTGCTGAACACGGGCATCGACGTGTGCACGGTGATGCCCGCCGCCATCGACACGCCCCTGTGGCGCCACACCGCCAACTACACCGGCTGGCGCATCCGCCCGGTGGAGCCCGTCTACACGCCGGAGCGCGTGGCCCGCACCATCCTCCGCGTGCTGCGCCACCCTCAGGACGAGGTGATTGTCGGCCCCGCCGGGAAGAGCTTCGCGGCGATGCACGGCCTGCTTCCCCGCACGTTCGAGCGCACCATGAAGTCCGGCACGGACGTGCTGCACTTCAAGGACGAGCGGCAGGGGCCCACTCCCGGCAACGTCTTCCAGCCCATGGCGGAGGGGGACACGGCGTCCGGTGGTTACCACGGCACCGGAAAAACATGGCTGCGGCGGCTGCTGGTGGCCGGCGGACTGGCCGCCGCGGCGGTGACGCTGCGTCGGCGTGCGGCCGAGCGTCACCTGGAGGCGCGGCTCGCCCACGCCCTGGGCGCGTGATGACCATGTTCCCGAGGGGCGTCCCCATGCCGGGGCGCTTTTCGTGACGGGGCCATGACATGAACTGGGGAAGAGTCACACCCGCCATGAACATCGCCGTCCTCGTCAATCTGCGTGCGCGTAAAGGGACCGAAGGGATGGGCGGGCTCGTCAGAGACCTGCTCCCCCGGGCCCGGGTGGCCCTGACCCGTTCCCTGGAAGAGGCGCGGGAGTGGGTGGACCAGCTCCGCCATGACCCGCCCAGCCTGCTGCTGGCGGGCGGAGGGGACGGCACCATCACCGGCCTGCTCAACGAGCTGCGCTCCCAGGGCGTGGCCCTGCCGGCCATTGGCGTGCTGCCCCTGGGCACGGGCAACGCCTGGGCCCGCGTCACCGGCGCGCCGCGTCCCCACGTGGCGCTGAAGCAGATCGCCGCGTACGGCGAGCGCCTGCCGCCCCTGCGTCCCTTCTCCCTGGTGCGGGTGGAGGGCCGGGTGGCGCCCTTCGCGGGCACGGGCTGGGACGCGGAGATGATCCAGGACTTCAAGAACCAGCTCGCCTCCGCGGGGCCGCTCAAGAAGTCGCAGTCCGGCCTGCGCGGCTACCTGGGCGCCATGTTCACGCGCACGGTGCCGCGCCACCTGTTCGGCGAGGGCAACCCGAATGTCTCCGTCTACAACCTGGGCGCGTCCGCGCTGACCGTCGACGCGACGGGCGCGGTGCGGCCGGTGCCCAACGGCGGGACGGGGCAGCTCCTGTACCAGGGCCCCGCGGGCGTGGCGGGCGCGGCGACGACGCCGGAGTGGGGCTTCGGCTTCAAGGCGTTCCCGTTCGCGCAGGCGGTGCCGCACCGGCTGTCGGTGCGCGTGTACGGCGCGGGCGTGATGGAGGCCACGCGCAACATGTTCCGCCTGTGGCGCGGCGAGCACCCCATGCCGCGCATGCACGACTTCTTCGTGGAGCGCCTGCGGATGGACTTCGACCGCGAGGTGCCCTTCCAGATGGGCGGTGACGTGCTGGGCATGCGCCGCTCGCTGGAGTTCGACCTGGCGGAGGAGAACGTCCAACTGGTCGACTGGCGCCGCCTGGGCCGGCTCGTCGCGGTCTGACGCAGGGAGGCCCCCTCACGGCGCGGCGGCGCGCGCGGCCCGGACGAACACGTCGCGCAGCCAGCGGTGCGCGGGGTCGGCGTCCTCTCGCGGGTGCCACAGCAGCGTGAGGGTGTAGGGCTCCAGGGGCAGGGGCGGCGGCAGCAGCTTGAGCTTCAGCCGGGGCGCCAGCGCCTTCGCCACGCGCTCGGAGATGGTGAGCACGTAGTCGGACCCCTCCACCCACTGGAGCCCCGTCAGGAAGTACGGCACCGCGCGCGCGACGCGCCGGCGTTGGTTGCGCACCGCCAGCACCGTGTCCACGTAGCCGCCGGGTCTGCCGCGCGGGGCCACCTGCAGGTGCTCCAGCGAGAGGTACTGCTCCAGCGTCAGCGTGCGCCGCACCGTGGGATGGTCCCTTCGCACCACGCACACGAAGCGGTCGGTGAAGAGCTTGCGCGTGCGCAGCTCCGGCGGCAGGTCCACGTAGACGCCCACCGCCAGGTCGATGTTGCCCTCGCGCAGCATCGCGCCGTCGTCCGGCGAGTTGGGCAGGAACTGGAGCGTCGCCGCCGGGGCCTCGCGCCGCACCAGCCGGTCCAGCGTCGGGCCCAGGACCATCAGCATGTGGTCCGTGGCGTGGATGCGGAAGGTGCGCTCCAGCTTCGCGGGCTCGAACGTCCGTGCGGGCGACAGCACCGTGCCCACCTCCGACAGCAGCGCCTGCAGCCGGGGCCGCAGCGCCACCGCGCGGGGTGTCAGCACCATGCCCCGGCCCGCGCGCACCAGCAGCGGGTCATCCAGCTGCGTGCGCAGCCGCGCCAGGGCGTGGCTCATGGCCGGGGTGCTCAGCCCCATGCTGTGCCCCGCCTTCGTCACGCTGCCCTCGCGCAGGAGCGCTTCCAGGGCCACCAGCAGGTTCAGGTCCACCGAGGCCAGTTTCATGCGACGAAACATATCCTTGCAGGGGATTCACTGGCACGAAACCCACCCACCGCCGCATCTTGCCGTCCACGAAAGGCCCGGGGCGTGGCGCTCCCGGCGCAGGCGACAGGAGCGGACGATGCAAGAGCAGGGTTCCCAGGCGAAGGTGTCCTCCCAGAAGCGGGTGTTGATGGTCGTGGCCAGCCCCGCCGTCTCCACCACGCTGGGAGGGCCGGTGGGCTTCTGGGCGTCGGAGCTGGTGCACCCGTACATGGAGCTGACGGAGGCCGGCTACGCGGTGGAGCTGGCCAGTCCCCAGGGCGGCCGGGTGACGCCCGACGCGCTGAGCGACCCGCGCGACCCGAGCGGCTACTCCGCGCACGACATCCTCAGCCTGGGCTTCCTGAGCAGCCCCCGGCACGCGGCCCTGCTGGAGACGACGCGCAAGCTGTCCGACGTGCGGGTGGAGGACTACGACGCCATCCTCGTCTGCGGCGGCCAGGCCCCCATGTTCACCTTCCGCGAGGATCGCGCGCTGCGAGGGCTGCTGCGCGGCTTCCTGGAGGCCGGCAAGGTCACCGCCGCGCTGTGCCACGGCACGGCGGCGCTGCTGGACGTGACGCTGTCGGACGGACGGCCGCTGCTGGAGGGCCGGACGGTGACAGGCTTCGCCAACGTGGAAGAGGATGCAGCCGACCAGATGGTGGGGCGCAAGGTGATGCCCTTCCGCATCGAGGACGTCGCTCGCGAGCGGGGCGCCAACTTCGTGCGCGCGGGGGCCTGGAAGCCGTTCGCGGTGCGCGACGGTCAGCTCATCACCGGGCAGCAGCAGAACTCGGGGCGGGAGACGGCACGGCTCGTCATCCGGGGCCTGGGACACTGACGGACGGACACGCGGAGGCAAGCCATGGCGGACGTGAAGATTGCAATCATTGGCGTGGGCAACGTGGGCGGCAACCTGGGCGTGCGGCTGGCGCGCAGCGGGTTCCCGGTGCGCTTCGGGGTGCGGCCCGGCGCGGACGTGAAGGCGCTGCTGGAGCGGTGCGGCGGCCAGGCCCAGGCAGGGAGCGTGCAAGAGGTGGCGGCCTGGGCGGACGTGGTGTTCTTCGCGGTGCCCGCCAACGCCGCCGTCGCCGCCGCGCGGGAGGCGGGGGACCTGACGGGCAAGGTGGGCGTGGACTGCAACAACCCGGTGGCCTTCGACGCCAGCGGCCCCACCGTGGTCCCCGTCCCCGAGGGCTCCATCACCGCGGCACTGGCGAAGGCGGTCCCGGGCGCGCGCTGGGTGAAGGCGTTCAACACCTTCGGCGCGGAGTTCCACGCCGACCCGGCGCTGTCGGGCACGGCGGTGGACGTGCAGCTGGCCGGTGACGACGCGGCGGCGAAGGCCACCGTGGCCGCCATCGCGAAGCAGGCGGGCTTCCAGCCCGTGGACTGCGGCCCGCTGCGCAACGCGAGCCTGCTGGAGCACCTGGCCGTGCTGTGGATCCACCTGGCGGTGAAGGGCGGCCAGGGGCGGCAGGTGGCCTTCAAGCTGCTGCCGCGCGCGGCGTCCTGAACACACCCCTTGCCGGCACCGTGTCCTCTGGACACGATGCCGGCCGGAGGGTTTCCCCATGAGCCACACCTATGAGTACCCGCGCCCGGCGGTGACGGTGGACTGCGTCGTCTTCGGGTTGGACGAGGAGGACCTCAAGGTGCTGCTCATCCAGCGCGGGGTGGAGCCGTACCAGGGCCGGTGGGCGCTGCCCGGCGGCTTCGTGCGCATGGAGGAGTCCCTGGAGGACGCCGCGCGCCGCGAGCTGGAGGAGGAGGCGGGCCTGCGCACCAGCCACCTGGAGCAGCTCTACACGTTCGGTGCTCCGGACCGCGACCCCCGGGGCCGCGTCATCACCGTGGCGTACTTCGCGCTGGTGAAGCTGTCCGCGCACCACCTCCAGGCGTCCACCGATGCGCGCGAGGCGGCGTGGTTCTCCGTCTGGGATACGCCGAAGCTCGCGTTCGACCACGCGGACGTGCTGGCCACCGCGCTGCAACGGCTCAAGGGGAAGGTGCGCTACCAGCCCATCGGGTTCGAGCTCTTGCCGCCCAAGTTCACGCTCTCGCAGCTCCAGCGGCTGTACGAGACGGTGCTGGAGCGCGAGCTCGACAAGCGCAACTTCCGCAAGAAGATCCTCGCCATGGACCTGCTGGAGGAGCTGGACGAGGTGGAGCAGGACGTCTCCCACCGCGCCGCACGCCTCTACCGGTTCGACCACAAGAAGTACAAACAGCTCGAGAAGGCCGGCTTCAACTTCGAGCTGTAGGCCCCACACCTCCCGCCACTCCCCGCGCCTCTCGCTGACAGGGTGTCCCACGTCGCCTTGACTTCGTGTCATTACGACACTATGTTGGTGTTGTAGATACACGAAGTCGGACGGCGTGGGGCCGTCCTCTCGCCAGCAGGTTCCTGTCGTGCGTGCCCTTCGAGGGCCACGGGAGAGCCATGTCCACGCTGCCCTTCGACGTCGCGGTGGGTTCGGTGCAGGGCCGGGAGCATGCGCGCTCGGGACGTAACAACCAGGACGCCGCCTGCGTCCGGGAGAGCGAGCACGGGCTGGTGGTGGTGGTGGCGGACGGGTGTGGCAGCCAGCCGTGCAGTGAGCTGGGGGCGCAGCTGGGCGTGCGGCGGCTGGCGCAGGCGGCGCAGGCGCGGCTGGCGCGGGGCGAGGCGGTGGACGGCGCGGACTTCCTTCCCGGGCTGCGCGGGGACGTGCTGGAGCTGATGGAGGGTCTTGCGTCCACGCTGGGGCGGGACGTGCTGGGGGACCTGCTCTTCACGCTGGTGGGGGCGGTGATGACGCCGGCTCACACGCTCGTCTTCTCGTCGGGGGACGGGGTGTGGATGCTCAACGGCGAGGTGCACGCGCTGGGGCCGTTCCCGGGCAACGCGCCGCCGTATCTGGCGTACGCGCTGCTGCGCGGCGAGGACGTGCCGCTGATGCCCCGGGCGCTGCTGCCCACGGACGACGTGCACGCGCTGCTGGTGGGCACGGATGGGGTGGGGGACCTGTTGGGCCTTTCGCAGGCGCGGCTGCCAGAGCGCGACGAGCCGGTGGGGCCGCTGTCGCGCTTCTGGACGGACGACCGCTACTTCACGAACCCGGACGCGGTGCGACGGCGGCTGGCGCAGCTCAACCGCGAGTCGGTGCGCGCGGACTTCGCGGAGCGGCGGCTGCTGCGCGCGCCCGGGCTGCTGACGGACGACACCACGCTGGTGGTGCTGCGCCGCCGGATGGGGAGGGCGTGAGGCCATGGACGTCTGGCTGGAGGGAAAGAAGGTCCGGTTGGATCCGCAGCGGGCGCTGGGCAAGGGCGGCGAGGCGGATGTCTATGACCTGGGCGATGGCCGCGCGCTCAAGGTCTTCAAGCGGCCCGAGCACCCGGACTACCTGGGCCTCGTGCCCGAGCAGGCCGCCGCGAAGGCCCGGCTCGCGGAGCACCAGCGCAAGCTGCGCGCGTTCCCCACGGGCCTGCCGGCGCGCGTGGTGACGCCGCAGGCCCTGGCCACGGACAAGAAGGGCGTGGAGGTGCTGGGCTATGCGATGCGCAAGCTGGATGGGGTCGAGCCGCTGCGCCGGTGGAGCGAGCCGGCGTTCCGGCGCGCGGGAGGCAAAGCCGCGGACGCGGTGACGGTGCTGGCGGGGCTGCACCGCGTGCTGGGGGCGGTGCACGCG
>NZ_RAVW01000479.1 GCF_003611585.1 Corallococcus exercitus
GCCCAGGCCCCGCGCGACGTCTACGCGCTGGACGACGTGGCCTTCGCCGCCCAGGCCCGCCGCGACCTGGAGACCCTGCGCCAGGGCACCGAGGGCCTGCGCCGCCTGCGCGCGGAGGCCTTTCGCGCCAAGGCGCTGTACCAGCGCGGCGAGGACGTGCAGTACACCCCGGACGAGAAGCAGCTCCTGGTGTCCACCTGGGCCGCCTTCTTCGACTGCTTCATCTCCACGGAGGTGGTGCGCCAGCGCTACTGGGACTTCCTCAAGGTGCCCGCCGTCACCCAGCCGAAGAAGCACGCCTGGGGCTTCCTCCTCACGCACGCGGCGCTCGCGTCGGAGCTGGCGCAGGGGATGGCCTTCGCGGACCTCGCCGGGGGCCAGGCGCAGCTGGAGGTGCTGCTGGACGAGCCCGGCCCGGAGTACGGCCTGCCCGCGCGCGCCTTCAGCCGCTTCAAGAAGAAGGTCGTCCACGTGGGCACCAGCACGCAGCTCTTCACGGGCGATGGCTACCGCGCGACGCTGCACCCGGTGCTGGCGAAGTCCGGCGTGCTGAGCGAGCCCGGCGTCCCCGCGCTCTTCCAGGCGATGCGGGAGGACAGCCGGAGCGCCCGCGCACGCCTGCTGAAGCGCGGCCCGGTGCTCTTCGCCAAGGCCGCCGCGGACCTCACCCAGGACACGACGGCGCGCGCGGTGTTCCCGGTGCAGAAGACGGTGGCCGAGTGGATGGGCGACACGCGCGTGCACCGCTCGGGCCGGCCGCTCATCTCCCGGGAGCAGACGCTGGCGCTCCTGCCACACATGGCCCCGGGCGACGTGATGGTCGCGCGGCAGAACTGGTTCTTGTCCAACATCGGCCTGCCGGGCTTCTGGCCGCACGCGGAGCTGTACCTGGGCACCGCCCGGGAGCTGGCCCTGGCGTTCGACGCGGATCCGGAGGTGAAGGCCTGGGTGGCCACGCTGCCCGGCCATCCGGAGACGTTCACCGGCCACCTGGCGAAGGCGTTCCCCGCAAAGTGGGCCGAGTACACCGGCAAGGACGCGCACGGGGACCCCTTGCGCATCATCGAATCCATCAGCGAGGGCGTGAGCTTCACCGGCGTGGAGCACGGCATGCACGTGGACTACCTGGGCGTGCTGCGGCCCCGGGTGTCCCAGGTGGACAAGGCCCGCGCCATCCTGCGCGCCTTCACCTTCCAGGGCCGGCCGTACGACTTCAACTTCGACTTCTTCTCCGACCAGTCGCTGGTGTGCACGGAGCTGGTGTGGAAGTCCTACGCCCCGTCGAAGGACATGAAGGGCCTGGACATCCCCCTGGTGAGCGTGGCGGGGCGCAGGACGCTGCCGGCGAACGAAATCGTGCGCGTGTTCGACGCCGAGTACGGCCAGCCCGGCCGGCAGTTCGACTTCGTCGCCTTCCTGGACGGGCGGGAGGCCACGGGAGACGCCATCGAAGCGAACGCCGAGGCCTTCCGTTACACCTACCGACGCATGAAGTGGGACATCGCCCAGGAGTGAGGCAATTCCATGACGGAAGAGACAGCGAACGAGTTCCTGGCCCTGGCCTCTCCCCTCTACGAGCGGATGATTGCCCAGCAGCAGGCGAAGGTGCTGCGGCTGGCGCGCGAGGCGGTGCCCAACATCGGGCCGGAGGAGCTGCGCAACCCGCACGACTTTCCCCAGCTCAAGGAGCACCCCTCCTTCGAGTTCGAGGACGGAATCCTGGCCGGGCTGATTTCCGCGCACATGGCCATCCGGGCGGAAATCAAGAGCCGCCTGCCCGCGGCGCCGCCGGGCGTCTGACGCTCGGCTGCCTGCCTTTGCCGTGAGGAGCTTCCGTGGGTTACAGGTGCGCACCGTGAGTTTTCCCTCTGGATTCGGCCCGCCCCTGGCGCGCGAGCGGCTGGTGTCTTCCCTGGCCGCGGACCCGCCCCGGCTGGACCTGGCGGCCCTGGCCATCGCCACGCTGGGCCGTGAGGACCTGGACGCCCCGGCGTGTCTGCACACGCTGGACGCGCTCGCCGCGCGGGTGCAGGTGGAGGCGGAGCGGCTGCGTGAGAAGGGCGAGGCCCTGGCCCCGCTGCGCGCCCTGCGCCACGTGCTGGCGGACATCGAGGGCTTCCGGGGCAACGAGGACGACTACCACTCGCCGGACAACAGCTTCCTGGACCGGGTGCTGGAGCGGAAGGTGGGGCTGCCCATCACCCTGTCGGTGCTCTACCTGGAGGTGGCGCGCCGCGCGGGCATCCCGCTGTACGGCGTCCCCTTCCCCGGCCACTTCCTGGTGGCGTGCGACGCGGGCGACCACAAGCTGGTGATGGACCCCTTCCACCACGGCGACATCCTCACGGAGCACGGCTGCGAGGAGCTGCTCAAGCGCGTGGCGCCGCAGCTCAAGTTCGACCGGGCCATGCTCGCGCCCGCGCCGGTGGAGCTCATCGCGTACCGCATGCTGTCCAACCTGCGCCGCGTGTACCTGGGGCGCGACGACAGCCAGCAGGGGCTGGCGGTGGTGGACCTGTTGCTCTTGCTGGCCCCGGACCACCCGGGCGAGCTGCGCACGCGCGCGTCGCTGCTCACCACGATGGGCGCCTTCCGCGCGGCGCTGAAGGACGTGGAGCGCTGCCTGGAATTGTCGCCGGACGCGCCGGACCGCGAGCGCCTGGAGATGTCAGCGCGGGAGCTGCGCGAGCGGGCCGAGCTGCTCAACTGAAAGGGAACACCCGCATGGCGTCCGCGCCTGATTCGAAGGTGAAGCCCTGGCCGCGTCTGCGCCGGGGGCTGGAGCACGACTTCACGGTGGTGAAGGTGCGCGAGGACGTGGTGGCGGACCCGCGCACGAACCTGGAGCACGGCCGCGTGCGGCTGGAGTGCGCGGACTGGGTGAACGTCATCGCGGTGACGAAGCAGGATGAGCTGGTGATGGTGCGTCAGTTCCGCTTCGGCATCGACGCGCCGACGCTGGAGGTGCCGGGCGGTGTCATCGACCCGGGAGAGGACCCGGCCACGGCCGCCGTGCGCGAGCTGGAGGAGGAGACGGGCTACCGCGCCGGACGGCTGGAGGCGCTGGGCGAGGTGCACCCCAACCCGGCCTTCCAATCCAACCGCTGCTTCAGCTACCTGGCGCTCGACTGCGAGCGCGTGAGCGACGGGAACCCGGACGACGGCGAGGACATCGCCGTGGAGCTGTACCCGAGAGCGGACCTGCCCCGGCTCATCCTGGAGGGCCACATCACGCACTCGCTGGTGGTGGTGGCCTTCTTCCTGGAGCGGCTGCGCGCGGAAGCGAAGCGCCAGGCCGCGCCCTGAGCCTCACCGCGAGGCGCGGGGCCGGGACGTCTTGCGGCGGGACTTCGGCGCGGCGGCGGGCTTGGACGCCGCGGCCTTTTCCTCCCGCTCCCACGTGCCGGAGCGGCCGCCGGACTTGTGGTCCAGCTGCACCGCTTCGATGACCATGCCCCGGTCCACGCTCTTGCACATGTCATAGACGGTGAGCGCCGCCGCGCACGCGGCCGTGAGCGCCTCCATCTCCACGCCCGTGCGGTCCACCGTCTTCACCCGCGCGCGAATCTCCAGCCCTTCGTCCACCGGCTCCAGCGTCACGTCCACGCCCGCGAGCGCGATGGGGTGGCACAGGGGCACGAAGTCCGGGGTGCGCTTGGCGGCCATGATGCCCGCGAGCCGCGCCGCCGCGAGCACGTCCCCCTTCTCCACCTGTCCCGCGAGGATGCGCTCGCGCGTCGCGGGCAGCATCCTGAGGCGCGCGGTGGCCACCGCCACGCGCTCCGTCTTCGGCTTGTCGCCGACGTCCACCATCTTCACCGGCCAGCCCCCTTCGCCACCGCGGCGAGCAGGTCGTCCGCCACGTCGTCCGGATCCTCCAGCCCCACGGACACGCGGATGAGGCTGTCGCGGATGCCCGCCTGCGCGCGCTCCTGGGGCGTCATCCGGCGGGCGCTGGCGCTGGCCGCGTGCATCACCAGCGTGCCCACGTCTCCCAGCGACGGCCCGGGCCTGGCCACCCGCAGCGCCTCCAGGAACCGGTCGCCTTCCTTCTGCCCCGCGCCCTTGATTTCAAAGGCCACCATGGGCCCGAAGCCACCCGCCAGCACCCGCCCCGCCACCGCGTGGTCCGGGTGGGACGCAAGGCCCGGGTAGATGACCCGCTCCAGGAGCGGCGAATCCGACAGCCGCTTCGCCACGTGGGCGGCGTGCTCGTTGTGGGCCTTCATGCGGACAGGCAGCGTGCGCAGGCCACGCAGCGTGAGCCACGCCTCGAAGGGGCCCAGCACGTCGCCGGACAGGATGCGCGCCGAGCGCAGCGGGTCGATGCGCGCCTTGGAGCCGCTCACCGTGCCACCCAGCGCGTCGCTGTGGCCGTTGAGCCACTTGCTGGTGGACTGCACCGCGTAGTCCGCGCCCAGTTCCAGCGCACGCTGGCCGAAGGGCGACGG
Source organism: Corallococcus exercitus (assembly GCF_003611585.1). Classification (GTDB taxonomy): domain Bacteria; phylum Myxococcota; class Myxococcia; order Myxococcales; family Myxococcaceae; genus Corallococcus; species Corallococcus exercitus. The sequence continues at coordinate 4,452 of NZ_RAVW01000479.1, forward strand.
GAACGTCGCGTCCACCGCGAACACCGCGCCCGCGTCCCGGCACGCCTCCGCGAGCGCGCGGATGTCCGGCACGCGCAGCAGCGGATTGGAGATGCTCTCCGCCAGCACCAGGCGCGGGCGCCACTCCCGGATGCGCGCGGGCGCGTCCGCGTCCGTCTGGTTGAGCGGCCGCAGCTCCACGCCCCAGCGGGCGCACAGGTTCTTGTAGAGCGCCCGGGTGACGCCGTAGCCGTCCGTGGGCATCACCAGCACGTCCCCGGCCTTCCACGGCTGCGCGTCGAACAGCGAGCGCAGCGCGGCCATGCCGCTGGCGTAGGCGACGCAGGCCTCCGCGCCCTCCAGCGCCGCCACCGCCTCCTCCAGCAGCGCGGCGTTGGGCGCGCTGATGCGGGCGTAGGCGTAGTCCTTTCCGTCCAGCGCGTCGGACAGGTCGTCACTGCTGTCGAACCAGTTCACCGCCGCCGGGAAGATGGGCGGCATGACGGGCACGGCCTTGCTCCCGGTGAGCCGGGAGCCCGCGTGCACCGCCACCGTCTTCTGCTTCGTGCTCATGCGCGTGTCGTCTCGCTCAGGACGGAAAGGAAAGAGGAGGGGCCTACTCGCCGTGCTCGATGAGCCAGCGCTCCGCGTCGATGGCGGCCATGCAGCCGGTGCCCGCCGCGGTGATGGCCTGGCGGTAGTAGCTGTCCTGCACGTCGCCGCAGGCGAAGACGCCCTCGATGTTGGTGCGCGTGCTGCCCGGAATCGTCTTCAGGTAGCCGCCCTGGTGCGTCTCCAGGATGCCCTGGAACAGCTCCGTGTTCGGCGTGTGGCCGATGGCGACGAACAGGCCCTGAGCGTTCACGAGCTGGCTGTCACCCGTCTTGAGGTTGCGCACCACGGCGCCCGTCATCCCCTTCGCGTTGCCCACCACCTCCTCCACGGCGGAGTTCCACATGAAGGAGATCTTCGGGTTGTTGAGCGCGCGCTCCTGCATCACCTTGGACGCGCGCAGCGAGTCGCGGCGGTGGATGAGCGTGACGTGGTTGACGATCTTCGCCAGGTACGTGGCCTCTTCCATGGCCGTGTCGCCGCCGCCCACCACCAGCACGTCCTGCTTCTTGTAGAAGGCGCCGTCGCAGGTGGCGCACGCGGACACGCCGCGGTTCTTGTAGGTATCCTCGCCCTTGACGCCCAGCCACTTGGCCGTGGCGCCCGTGGAGATGATGACCGTCTCCGAGCGCACCTGGATGCCGCTCTCGCTCTCCAGCAGGAAGGGCCGCTGGGAGAAATCCACCTTGGTGATGTTCTCCATGTGGATGACGGTGTTGAAGCGCTCGGCCTGCTTCTGGAAGCGCTCCATCAGCTCCGGGCCAGTGATGGCCTCCGGGAAGCCGGGGTAGTTCTCCACGTCGGTGGTGACCATGAGCTGGCCGCCCGGGACGCGCTGGGGGTGCTCCAGGGTGGGGCCGCCAGCGAACACCACGGGCTCCAGGTTGGCGCGCGCCGCGTAGATGGCGGCGGTGTAGCCCGCCGGGCCCGAGCCGATGATGGTGACCTTCTGGATCTTGTCCTGCGACACGGCGCCTCCTGCGCTCATACGTTGACGGACCCGGACGGTAACAGACGCCGCCGTCCTGGCCATGATACGAACCTGGGCCCCATGGATGCCGCTGTCCTCAAGAAGGTTGCGCTCTTCGAGGGATTGACCCAGGGCCAGCTCGCCAAGGTCGCCCGCATTGCCCAGCCGCGAACCTACGTGGCCGGAGATTTCCTATTCCGGGAGGGCGACACCGGCCAGGACATGTTCATCCTCGCCGACGGAAAGGTGCGCATTTCCAAATCCGTGCCGGGCATCGGGGAAGAGGCGCTCGCCATCCTCGAACCCGGCCAGTATTTCGGAGAGATGGCGGTCATCGAGGATTCGCCCCGCTCCGCGGACGCCATCGCCCACACCTCGTGCACGGTGTGGGTCATCGAGCGCGCGAAGCTGGACCAGCTGATGTTCACGGACAAGGACCTGGCCTACGTCCTCCTGTGGACGTTCGTCCGCACGCTGAGCGAGCGGCTTCGCGAGACGAACGAGAAGATCAAGGGCTTCTTCGCCATCTCCCGCTTCTAGCCGCCCGTCGCGCTTCTTGGCTCCTCGCACGCCAGGAGTGCGGGTGGAGCATCGCTGTCCGTCCCGCCGCGAGGCCGCTTCGCGCGTGGCTGGACGGGCACGTCGGCGGTGTCCGGGAGTGAACCCCGAAGGCACGTGACTTGCTCAAGCCCCCGCCGCGTGGAGGGAGGCGGGATGGAACAGGGCGGAGAGGCGTGGGCGGAGCCGGGCGAAGGGGAAGCCACGAATGGCAGGTCGGTGAGGGCGCGCGGCTCGGCGTTGCCGGCGTTGGGAGCTGCGCGCGAGCGCCTCTTCCGGCTGGGCGCGGAGGCCCTCACCGACCTGGAGCTGTTGGGGCTCCTGTGGACGGAGGGGCTGGGGGACGC
>NZ_RAVW01000047.1 GCF_003611585.1 Corallococcus exercitus
GTCGGTGGGGTTCATGAGCGTGGGGGCGTGGGTGAAAGGGTTTACAGCTCGCCGGCGTGGGCCTGTTCGGCCAGGCGGAAGGAAAACTCCGCGCGGCGGTTCTTCTCCGGGGCGTTCACGTCCGCAGGCCGCTCTTCTCCGTAGGAGATGACGGAGATGCGCCCGGGCTCGACGCCCAGGTTCACCAGGTAGGCGCGCACGCTGGCCGCCCGGCGCTGGCCCAGCGCGAGGTTGTATTCCGTCGTGCCCAGCTCGCAGGTGTGGCCCGCCACCGTCACCTTCGCCAGGCCGCGCTGACGCAGGGCCTGCGCGATGCGCGCCAGCTCGTCGGTGGCCTCGGGCGGCAGGAGCGAGGAGTCGAGCGGGAAGTAGATGGGCGTGGCGCTGAGCGCCGCGAGCGCCTGCTCCGGGTCGTCGCCGGGCGTGGGCTTCGCCGCGTTGCCGCGATCGCTGGCGGACGGGGCCGGCGTGTGGGCCGCGGCGTCGGCCGTGCTTGTGTTGGCCGCGCGGCGGGCGCAGCCGGTGAGGCCAATGACTGACAGCAGGAGGACCAGGTGGGTTCGGTTCATGCCCTGATACATGAGCAAGGGCTGTGCCGCTGTCCTCCCGTCGGGCGCCGCTCGCGGTGCGGCGCAATGACTGGCAAAGCGCGTCGTCCTAGCGTTGCGAAACGCCGCTGTCGGTGCGCTCCCGGCGGTGGATGGTGGAGACATCAATCCCCAGCAGCTCCGCCGCCCGCGTCTTGTTGCCTCCACAGCGGGCAACCACCCACGCGATGTATTCACCCTCCAGCTGTCTCAGCGGCACCACCTGTCCGTGGGCGGCGGCCAGCGGGTGGACCTCCGGCGCCGCGTCCGTGGTGTGCAGCCTCAGCTGGGCCAGGTCCACGGTGGGCTGAGCACCCAGGACGACCAGGCGCTCCACCAGGTTCTCCAGCTCGCGCACGTTGCCGGGCCAGGGCATGCGCGCGAGCGTGGCCACGACCTCGGGGGCCAGGGTGGTGACGGGGGAGCGCGGATTGCGCGCCCGCGCCTGCGCCACGAAATGCTCGGCCAGCTTCGGGATGTCCTCCGTGCGCTCGCGCAGCGGCGGCACTCGGAGTGAGACGACATTGAGCCGGTAGAAGAGGTCCGCCCGGAAGCGGCCTTCCTTCACCCGCGCGTCCAGGTCCTGATGCGTGGCGGCCAGGATGCGCACGTCCACCCGGCGCGAGCCGTCCGCGCCCACGGCCCGCACCTCGCCGTCCTGGAGCACGCGCAGCAGCTTCGCCTGGAGCTCCGGGGGCATGTCTCCAATCTCGTCGAGGAAGAGCGTGCCTCCGTCCGCCTCCAGGAAGAGGCCGCGGCGCGTGGTGGTCGCGCCGCTGAAGGCGCCCTTGATGTGGCCGAACAGCTCGCTCTCCAGGAGGGCGTGGGGCAGGGCGGTGCAGTTGACCGCCACGAAGGGCGCGGGGCTCCGGGGCCCTTCGGAATGCAGCGCCCTGGCGACCAGCTCCTTGCCACTGCCGCTCTCCCCCCGGATGAGCACCGGCGCTTCGGAGGCGGCCACGCGGTCGATGAGTTCGTAGAGCGTCCGCATGGGCACGCTGTGGCCCAGGAGCGATCCCAGGCCGCTGCGCTGGGCCACCTGCCGCTTAAGGTCGCGGTGCTCGGCCTTCAGGCGCCGGGCCTCCAGCGCCCGCCCGACGTGGAGCAGCACCTCGTCCAGGCGGAAGGGCTTGGTGAGGTAGTGCCAGGCGCCCCGCTTCATCGCCTCCACCGCGCTCTCCACCGCGCCGAAGGCGGTCATCAGCAGCACCGGCAGCTCCGGGTCGTGCCGGCGCGCCGCCGCGAGCACGTCCAGCCCGTCCACCTCCTCCATGCGCAGGTCGCACAGCACGACGTCGTAGACGCGCGCCCTGAGCTGGGCGATGGCGTCCGCGCCGCCCGTGGAGAGGTCCACGCGATAGCCCGCGTCCGTGAGGGGCTCCTTCAACATCTGTCCCATCTCCTCGTGGTCATCCACCACGAGGATGCGCGCGCTAGACGGCATGACGTTCCTCCCAGCTGACCGCGGCCACCGGCCACCGCAGCGTGACGACGGTGCCCCGGCCGGGCTCGCTGTCGACCCCCACCTGACCACCATGATTGCGGACGACCTGGGCCACCACGCTCAGGCCCAGGCCCGTGCCCTGGCCCCGCTTCTTGGTGGTGAAGAAGGGGTCGAACACCTGGTGCAGGTGCTCCGGCGCGATGCCCCGGCCGTCGTCCTGCACGCGGATCTCCACCAACTCCACCGCCTGGGCGTCTCCCGCCGCGCACACCCTGGCGCTCAGCCGCACGTGGCCTCCGGCGGTGCAGGCGTCACAGGCATTGAGGGCCAGGTTCAGGAGCACCTGCTGGAGCTGATCCGCGTCCGCCGCGAGGCAGGGGAGCCGCTCGGGCACGTCCCACTCGAAGTGCACGTGCCGGCGCTCGGCCTCCACATCGAGCAGCTCTTGAAGGCCGCGCACGACGGGCGCGAGGGGCACGACGCCGGCCCGGGCGGGCTGGAGGCGCGACAGGTCCAGGAGCTGCCGGATGATGCGGCTCACCCGGTCGATCTGCGTGACGATGGCGCTGAGGCCCCGGCCCTGCGGGTGCTCCACGCCGCCCACCTTCTGGAGCATGTACTCGGCGTGCCCCCGGATGATGCCCAGCGGCGTGCCAATCTCATGCGCCACGCCCGCGGCGAGCACGCCCACCGTGGCCAGCTTCTCCGCGCGCAGCAGCTGGTCCTCCAGCATGCGCACGTTGCTCAGGTCCTCCAGCACCAGCAGCGTGCTGGCCTCTCCGTCGCCATGCTCCAGCGGGACGGCGTGGACGTTGAACTGGTCCTTCTCGTTGAAGAGGCTGAGCGGTTCGCCGTGCAGGCTGCGCACGGCGCCCTTGTCCCGCGCGGACAGCACCAGCGCGCCCAGCCGCTGCACCGCCGCCGAGGGAGCGGTGGGGAAGGCCTCCGGGAGGGTGCTGCCCACGGCGGTCGCGGGCAGGCGCGTTCGGAGGGCCTGGTTCACGGCGCTGATGCGGCCTTCGTGGTTGAGGGCCAGGATGCCCGTGGGGATGTGGTCGAGGATCTTCTGCGTCTTCTCGTGCAGGTGCGCGAACCTCGCCGCGTGGCGCAGGCTCTCCCGCAGCGCCACGGCCCGGCGGTTGGCGAGCACCACGTAGGTCCCGAACGCGACGAGGAACACCGCGATGAGGAGCGCCGCCAGCGACAGGCGCAGCACCAGGGTGCGCTCGTGGGAGCGCAGCGCGTTCGTGGAGGAGAGCGTCGCCACGGACCAGGACGCCTCGCCGCGCATGCGCAGGGGCCGGAACGTGGCCACCGCGTCCGATTGCCCCAGGCCCAGCCGCTGCGCCTCCGCCTCGTTGAGCCGCAGCGTCCCGGACGCGCCCGCGCGCATCCGCGCCACCAGCGTGCGCAGCCCCGGCACGAGCGTGCCCGCGGGCTCACCCAGGCGGCCGTGCCAGGACGCCAGGGCCGGGTCGCTCATGGGCGCGGGCGTGCCATGCGCGCCCAGCAGGAGCAGCCGCGTGTTCCCGTCCACCGTCACCATGCGCAGCGGCGCGAAGACGGGCTCCGTGTCCACGAGGATGGCGACGGCGCCTCCGCCCCCGGGCTCATCGGAGTCGATGCGGGTCGCGAAGACGCGCATCCATCCGGACGAGGCAGCCCCTTCGATGGGGTGCGAAGGGATGACGTGCCCCACCGGGGCCGTGAGGGCCTGACGCGCGGTGTCCACGAGCGCCGGGGGATGGACGGCGTCCCTCGGCAGGTGGCGCGACTTGTGGTCCACCAGGAAGAGCCGCTCGTCGCCTTCAGGGCCCAGCACGGCGATGGCGCGGTACTGGCCCACGGCCTCCAGCAGGGCGCGCAGCTCGTTGTGATGGTCTCCGGTGGAGCCGGGCTGGGCGAGCAGCTCGCTCGCGAAGCGCAGGTTGTCACCCAGGTCCTCGAGCGAACGGGCGACGCCGCTGGCGGCTTCGTCCAGCTGGGCCTGCCGGTCGCGCCCGAACTGTTCCACGAGCGCCTGCCGGTCGCGCTGGATGAACCACACGGCTCCGCCCGCCACGCTGGCCAGGGCGACGAGCAGGAGGATGAGGGGAGCGAGGAGCCGGTGCATGGGGGAAGGGAACCCACACAACGCAAGGCGCGGGCCAGCCGTTCCCCCAGGGGGCCGCGCACCCGGCCCTGCTGAGACCGCCGCAAATCACCACACCGGGGCTGGCACTTTGCCGCGCTAGAGTGGCTGCCCCCTCGAACGGAGACCGAGCTGAACATGAGCCAGAACCTCTTCGACATCCCCCTCAAAGGCATCGACGGCGCCCCCCGGACGCTCGGTCAGCACAAGGGCAAGGTCCTGCTGGTGGTGAACGTCGCGTCCAAGTGCGGCCTCACGCCCCAGTACGAAGGCCTGCAGAAGCTCTATGCCAGCAAGCAGGCGCAGGGCCTGGAGGTGCTGGGCTTCCCCGCGAACAACTTCCTGGGGCAGGAGCCGGGCAGCGAGGCGGAGATCCAGCAGTTCTGCACGCTGAAGTACGACGTGACCTTCCCGATGTACTCGAAGATCTCCGTGGTGGGGCAGGACAAGCACCCGCTCTACCACGCGCTCACGGGGGCCATCCCCGTGGCCACGGGTGAGGGCCCCATGCGCGCGAACCTCAAGGGCTACGGCATCGAGGCGAACCCCCAGCCGGAGGTGCAGTGGAACTTCGAGAAGTTCCTCATCGGCCGGGATGGCCGCGTCGCGGGCCGCTTCGCTCCGGACGTGACGGCGGAGGATCCTCGGCTCGTGCAGGCCATTGACGCGGAGCTGGCGAAGCCGGCCTGACGTCAGGCCCCCGGCACCGGGGGCTCCGTCCGTCCACAGGCGCGGTTGGCCGGGACGGCGATGTCGATCTTCTTGGGCCGGGGCAGGTTGAGGGCGTTCATCACCTGGATGAACTCCTCGCGGCTCCTGCCCGCGAGCCGCGGGTTGTGCCGCTTCTCCTCGCCGATGCTCGTCGCCGTGTTCCCGTGGTAGTCGTGACCGGGATAGACGAGCGTCGCGTCCGGGAGCTGGAAGAGGACGCGGGTGATGGAGTCGTAGAGCTGGCCCGCGCTGCCGTTCTGGAAGTCGGTGCGGCCGTTGCCCCGCACCATCAGGGCGTCCCCGGTGAAGACGCGGTCGCCCAGCAGGTAGCTCACGCTGTCGTCCGTGTGGCCCGGCGTGGCGAGCACCTGGAAGGCGCACTGGCCGACGTGCACCGTGTCCCCATGCCGCACGTGGAGGTCTGCGGCCTCGGCCCCGCCGGCTCCGGCCACCACCTGGCACCGCGTGCGCTCGCGCAGCACGCCGGACGCGGTGACGTGGTCCGCGTGCACGTGGGTGTCGAAGACGTGGGTGAGGACGAGCCCCAGCTCGCGGACGAGCCGCAGGTCGCGCTCCACCTGCTCCAGCACCGGGTCGATGAGGACGGCCTGACGCGTGGCCTCATCCCCGATGAGGTAGGTGTAGGTCGAGGACTCGGAGTCGAAGAGCTGGCGGAAGTGCATGTCGAGGCCTCCGGGTTCGGGCTCGTGAATCCTGCTCCGGAAACCAGGGCCAGGAAAAGGGATGTCCTCCTTTCAACGGGGGAGTCGCATCGGAGCGCAGTTGTCGCGGCGGGCTTCCGCACGCAGTCTCGCCGGCGCTCATTTGGAGGCCTCATGTCCGCTCCCTCGCAGCACCATCGCGTGCTGATCATCGGTGGCGGCACCGCGGGCCTCACGGTCGCGGCACGGCTGCGGCGAAAGGGCCTGCGGGATGTCGCCATCCTCGAGCCCTCGGCGCATCACTACTATCAGCCGCTGTGGACGCTGGTGGGCGCCGGCGCCGCGGACATCGCCAGCTCCGTGCGGCCTCAGGCGGACTACATCCCGGAGGGGGCCCGGTGGCTCCAGGATTGGGCGGAGGAGGTGGACCCCGTCCGCCAGCAGGTGCTCACGCGGGGCGGAGAGCGCCTGGCCTATGACTTCCTCGTGGTCGCTCCCGGCATCCAGCTGGACTGGGACCGGGTGCATGGCCTGCGCGAGGCGCTGGAGACGCCGTTCGTGTCCAGCAACTACGACTTCCGGCTCGCGCCGAAGACGTGGGAGATGGTGCGGGCGTTCCAGGGCGGCACGGCCCTCTTCACCCACCCGGCCACGCCCGTGAAGTGCGCGGGGGCGCCGCAGAAGATCATGTACCTGGTGGCGGACCACCTGCGCCGCAGCGGGCTCACCGCGAAGTCGCGCGTCGTCTTCGGCTCGGGGGCCCGGACCCTCTTCGCGGTGCAGCCTTTCGCGAAGGTGCTGGAGGGCGTCGTGGAGCGCTACGGCATCGAGACGCACTTCGGCCACGACCTGATCGAGGTGCGCGCGGGCACCCGCGAGGCCGTCTTCGCGGTGACGCGGGACGGACGCCGGGAGCTGGTGACGGTGGGCTATGACCTGCTGCACGTCACGCCTCCGCAGAGCGCGCCGGACTTCATCAAGCGCAGCGCGCTCGCCCATCAGGACGGACCGAACGCGGGTTGGGTCAAGGCGCACAAGTACACGCTTCAGCACCCGGAATACCCGAACGTGTTCGCCATCGGGGACGCGAGCGACCTGCCCACGTCCCGCACCGGCGCTGCGGTCCGGGCGGAGGCGCCGGTGCTCGTGGAGAACCTGCTCGCCGTGATGGCGGGGAAGGAGCCCACGGCCCGGTATGACGGCTATGCGTCCTGTCCGCTGGTGACGGGCTACGGGCGGATGCTGCTCGCCGAGTTCGACTACGAGGGCAAGCCCGCGCCGAGCCTGCCGTTCATCAACACGTTCGTGGAGCGGCGGGACCTGTGGCTGCTCAAGAAGTACGGGCTGCCGCGCCTGTACTGGGACGGGATGCTTCGTGGGCGCGCCTGACACTCGCGAAAGGGACTTCTCGACGATGGGCCCTGGTCATGCCAGCGTCACGTCCGTGACGCCCTACGACAAGATCTTCGAGAACAACAAGCTCTGGGCGGAGGAGCAGCTCCGCGCGGATCCGGACTACTTCACCAAGCTGTCGGTGTCGCAGCAGCCGGACTTCCTCTACATCGGGTGCTCGGACAGCCGCGTCCCCGCCAACCAGATCATGGGCCTGGCGCCCGGTGACGTGTTCGTGCACCGCAACGTCGCCAACCTGGTCAACAACGTCGACCTCAACGTGATGTCGGTCATCAACTACGCCGTCCGGCAGCTGGACGTGAAGCACATCATCGTCTGCGGCCACTACGGCTGCGGCGGCGTGCGCGCGGCGATGCAGCCCAAGGACCTGGGCATCCTCAATCCCTGGCTGCGCAACATCCGCGACGTGTACCGCTTCCACAAGCAGGAGCTGGACTCCATCTCGGATGAGACGAAGCGCTACGAGCGGCTGGTGGAGCTCAACGTCCTGGAGCAGAGCATCAACATCATCAAGACGGCCGCCGTGCAGAAGTCCTACGTGACGCGCGGCTTCCCCATCGTGCACTCGTGGGTGTTCGACCTGCGCAACGGCATCCTCCAGGACCTGAAGCTGGACTTCGTCCAGACGCTCCACAACATCCAGGAGGTCTACGACCTCACGAAGGAGTGAGGCCGTGGGCCCGCCGGGGCTATTGCTTCCACACCAACCGCTCTCCGTCGGCCAGGCATTGCCCGCGCTGAAGAAGCAGTGTCAGGCCGGCTTCCAGGACCGGGAGCACCGCCCGGGTCAGTCGCTGGATGCCAAAGCACCGGGCTGTTTCCCGGAGCAGGTCTTCGCGCTCCAGCGACAGGGACTGCGTGAGCACGGCCGCCGCGGCATTGGCCACCTCTTCGGGAGGAAGGTGCACGGCCTCGCGTTCGGGATGCGCGCCACGAAAGCCTGTGTAGCGCGCGGGCCCTCGGCTGTTGGACCAGAGGAACTCCCCCTGGACCGTCACGGTTCCGCGCTTCGCGAGCGCTTGGAGCTGCTCCTCCAGCCGCTTGCGCACCCGGGGCGTCAGTTTGGTCAGCCCCCAGGCATCCAGAACGCGCCGGGCAAGCAGGTCCTCATGGAGCGGCGCCTCCTGATCGACGACGGACTGGAGCTGCTCCCGTAGGGAAGCGTCGGACGAGGAGGCGAAGAGGTCCGATCCCTCCTTCATGGCTCGTAGTGTCGCCGGGATGTAGGCCTGGGCCAACGAGATGGGGCCAGCGGATGCGGGCGGGGGCGAGCTCGGTGCATCGGTGTTGGCCGGCCGGGCCGGAGGCGGTTCCGAGGCGACGGGGATCGGAGCTTGTGGGGACCGGGGCAAACCGGATGAGCCGGTGGGCTGCTTCGCCTCCTCCAGCGCACGCTGGACCGCGGCCTTCAAGGCCTCCAGCTGTCCCTTCCGGTCCTGCTCCCATCCCAGGGACCACACACGGTGCAGCCGCCAGCCCAGTCCGCGCAATACCTCGGACCGCAGCCGATCTCGGTCTCTTGCGTTCGCCGCCGAGTTGTAGCGGGGGCCGTCGCACTCCACGCCCAGGATGTATTCGCCGGGGCTCTCCGGGTGGACCACCGCCAGTCCCACCCGGTAGCCGCCGCTTCCCACGTCCGTGTGCACCGTGCATCCGGCTTCGCGGAGCGCTTCCGCGACCTTCTGCTCCAGCGCATCCGTCGGCTCGCGCTCCGCCGCCGCCGCCGCGATGGCGTCCGCTTCGGCGGCGCGACGGAGGAAGTCCCGCAGATGGCGCACGCCTACCGAAGCGGTCCGCGAGAGGTCGATCTGATCATGCGTCAGCGTGGAGTAGACACGCAGGGCGCAGCGCGCGCGAGTCACGGCGACGTTCAGGCGCCGCTCACCGCCCGCCCGGTTCAACGGACCGAAGCTCATGCGCAGCTTTCCCGCGGCGTCCTTCGCGTAGCAGATGCTGAAGAAGATCTCGTCCCGCTCGTCGCCCTGGACGTTCTCCAGGTTCTTCACGAAGACGGGCTCCGACGAGGCGAAGTGCGCCTCGACTTCCGGGAAGCGCGCCCGCTCGGCTTCAAGCAGTTCGAGGATGACCTGCTGCTGGACGGCGCTGAAGGTGACGACGCCAAACGTCCGCTCGTGAGGTGCGTGGCGACGCAGGGCCTTCACCAGATCCGCGACCAGCACCTCCGCTTCGCGCGGGTTGATGGCGGCGGACTTCCCGCTCATCTTGGACTGGTAGACTCCGTCTGGGACGTGGCGCCACTTGACCCCCAGGTCCTCCACGCGAGCACGCGCGGCGGGGAACACATGGAGGCGGCCCGCGTAGTACTGCCGGTTGCTGAAGTCGATGAGGCTGTCATGCCGGCTTCGGTAGTGCCAGCCCAGCATCTGCTGGGGAAACTGCTTCGCCAGGGCCTCCTCCAGGATGCTCTCCAGCTCGATGACGTCGTTCTCGTCCGGTATCGCCTCCGGGTCCTCGCCCCGGGTGAAGAAGGTGGTTGGCGGAAGCTGTTTGGAGTCGCCAACGATGAGGGCCTGGTCCGCCCGGGCCATCGCGCCGATGGCGTCGTGGGTGCCAATCTGCGAGGCCTCGTCGAAGACGAGCAGGTCGAAGCGACGTCCATCCGCGGGCAGGTACTGGGCGACGGAAAGCGGACTCATGAGGAAGCAGGGCTTGAGCCGCCGGGACAGGCTGGGGATGGATGTCAGCAGCTTGCGCAGCGGCATGTGGCCCCGCTTCTTCCGCAGCTCCCGCGACAGGATGCCGGGCTCCGAGCTCTCCGCGGCGAAGGCGAGGCCTGATGGCAGCTTCTGCTCCAGCGCGGAGATGACCTGTTGGCGGGAAAGGACCACGTGCTCACCGTCGAGCTGGCGGAACCGCTCCACCCGGGTCGAGTGGGCCCGGGCCTCGAAGTCCCGCAGCGCGGGATCCATGTCCCGCAGGGCATGCGTCCACGCGGTGAGGACCGCGCGCTCGAAGGCCGTGCTCAACCGGTCCTCCGTGATGCCCTGGGTCTCCACCGCATCCACGAACGGCCCGTAGCCCAGTGCGCGAACCTTGTCGGCCTGGGCCTGATGGAGGCACCACGTCCTCAAGGTGCGAAGACCTGACTGCCAGGCTTCGAGCTGCCGACGCAGTGAGGCGCGGTGGTGCGGTGTGGCGGTGCTCTCCCATGGGCGGGTCTTCACCAGGGCGGAGAGGGCCTCCTCGGAACGCGCGAGGCGCTCCAGGGCATTTCGTAGCGCCTGGGCCTGGGTGGCCAGCAACTCGCGGGAGCCAGCTTCCATGGGGACATCGACCCGGGCGACACCCAGGACGCTTCGAAGGTCGCGAACCCTCAGCGCGCGCGTAGAGAGACCCTCGACCGCTTCGGCTTGTGCCAGGTCCTGTGAAGGCACACCGCGCAGCGTCGTCGCGAGGGCGTGGGCCTGGTCGGCGAGCTTTGGCCTCCACTCCAGCACCTGTCGCGCGGTGGCGAGGTCCTTCTCGATGTCGCGGTTGGAAGGCAGTCCCTTGGAAGCAAGCGTCGCGAGTTGCTTCCGCGCGCTCCGCAGGAAGAAGTAGGCGAAGAGGAAGAACGCCCCCGCCCACTTCTGGAACCGGCCGTGGAGGGCCGCCAGATCCAGGGTGAGGAGGCCCGTCCCCCAGCGCGAGGCGAGCTGGGTTTCCCGGGAGGACTGCTCGCGCAGGGCGAGCGACTGCTCCTGCAGCTTTCGTGAGACGTCGGGCCATGCGTCATCCAGCAGCGCGACGGAGGGCACCGGTCCACTGGCCAGGACGTCTCCCAGCTCGACCAGGGGACGCAAACCCTGCGTCGAGGCGGGGACGTCGATGCCGACGGATGCCGCGAGCGCCGCGGCCGTCTGCTCCACGGCGTCGAGCGCGGCGCGGGTCTCGGTCAGTGAGTCACGGACCTGCTGTTCGAAGGCATGGGTCCACGTGACACCGCGAACCGCCTGCCACGGATGGGGGCCCAGGGCCCTCAAGGCGCGAAGCGTGCTGGCGAGCGCTTCCACTTCATGACTGGCTTCGCGGAATCGCGCTTCCGTGAGCTCTCCAGGGGAAGGAAGGCTCAGGTGCACGTCCGGGGCATCTCCCAGGGACAAGAGCCGACCGGTCGCGCCATAGAAGCTCTGACCCAGGGGCCAGGACCGGTGGAGTGCCCGAACGTAGGCGTTCAGCGTCTCCCGCTGGGCGGAGAGTTCGTCCGAACGCGCCTGCCAGGGTGGGGCGGGTGTTTGCCGGGTCCGCTCCCAGGCCCGGCCGAAGGACGCGAGCACTTCCTTCTTGTTGCTCTTGTGGCTGTGGAGCTCCAGGCAGAAGTCCTCGAGCCCCACGTCCCTGAGCCGTCGGTACACGACGTCCAGCGCCGCCATCTTCTCCGACACGAAGAGCACGCTCTTGCCCCGGGCGATCGCGGCGGCGATCAGGTTGGTGATGGTCTGTGACTTGCCCGTCCCTGGGGGACCCTGGATGACGAACGAGCGTCCCGAGAGCGCGGAGGCGATGGTGGCGAGCTGGGTGGAGTCCGCGTTGACGACGCATGGCAACTCCCCGGCCGGGACCTCGGCGTCCAACTGCTCCGGTTGGAACTCCGTTCCGCTCGCCGGTGGCGCTGCGGTGCTGGCGGCGGCGATGTGGCGGACCAGCGGATTGGAAAGAAGAACGTCTTCGTTGTCCTCCAGGTCCTTCCACATCAGGAACTTGGTGAAGGTGAAGAGCCCTACGTGCGCTTCCTCCAACACCTCCCAGCCGGCCTGCTTCTGGATGGAGGTGCGGACGGCCCGGAGGATGGCGGGCACGTCCACCCCTTTCTCGTCCGGTTCAAGCGTGGTCAGGGCACTGACGTCGAGGCCGAACTCGCGCTTGAGTTTCTCCACCAGGGTGACGTTGCCCAGGGGCTCCTCGGGGAGTCGCTCGATGCGGAGCCGCTCACGGGCGCGGTCCAGGCGGAAGGCCACGGGGTAGAGCAGCAGCGGGGCGAGCCGCGCCGTCGAGGGGTCGCCCGGGTCGAACCATCGCAAGAGTCCGATGGCGATGTAGAGCGTCTGGGCGCCGCCTTCCTCCAGGTCCGTGCGTGCCGTGCGCTCCAGGTACCTGGCGCGAGACCAGAGCTCGGCTTCACGCAGCGGGGAGTGAAGCAATCCCTTGTCCAGGTCACTGCGGCGACGGGCGGCGACCTCCTCTCCGGTGCCTCGGGCCTTCAGGAGCTTCGCCTCACGGGCGTCGAGCGAATCCATGTCCGGGGCGGGGATGATTTCGAAAGCCTCGCCTCCCGCCAGTGTGTCCTCGAACACGGCGAGGTCCGGCATGTGGAGCTCCAGGGCGCCTCGGGTGTCGAGCCGGAAGTTGAGCAGCTTGTTGCGCAACGTCAGGTCGAGCAGCTTCTCCTTCCATCGGCTGAAGCGGGTGAGGACCTGTGCGCTCGGGGGCTTGGGTTCGGCGGGCGGAGGTGCTGCCGCGGCGCTTTCCAGGATCGTCCGGATGCGCGCGTGCGCCGGCTCGCTGGACTCCAGCTCCTGGGGCGGGGCCTCCACGGCGCGAAGGGGAATCGGGCGGTAGCGGTCGAACCGGAGGACGCTCACGTCGAGTGCGGCCACGAATCGGCTGTCCTCCGAGAGGTGCTTGAGCGCTTCGCTGACGGCCCGCTCGAAGGAGGGGCGCCCGGCGCCCACCGCCGTGGAGGAGTCGAAGGGGAGCAGGTGTCCCAGTGCGACGAGGTTGCGCAGCCGGGCCGCGTCCTCCACGAGCCCTTCCGGGAAGCGTTCGTCGATCAGCCATACCGCCGGGAACGCATGCCCCTGGACGAGCAGGAGCAGGGGGTGGAGGCCCATGGCCTCCAGCGCGGAGGCGAAGAGGAGGGTGAGATCCAGACAGCACCCCATGCGTTCCTGGAGGAGCTGATCCGGCAGCCGGACCTTCTGTCCATGGGACTCGAAGCTGGCGGCGACTTCCACGTACCCGAGCTTCAAGGCCTGCACGGCTTCGTAGAGCGCGGCGGCCATGGCTCGCGCGTGGCTCGGATTGCGTTGCTGGTAGCCACTCAGACTGCCGTCGCCCAGGGCCTGCTCCAACAGGCTCCGCACATCCTTGAGCAGTTCAGGAATGACGGGATGGTTCGGCGTGACGAAGGTGGCGAGCAGGCCCAGCGGGGCTCGTGCTCCCGGCCAATGGTTGTAGGGGAGGACTTCGACATCCAGGGCCCCGTTGGAAAGGACCGTGGCATCTTCACGAAGCGCCCATCGAAGCTGGGCCCGCTCCGCCTCCAAGACCGCGCGCAAACGTCCGGCGGGCAGTCGCAAGTCGATGACTCCGAGGTTGGCTTCCTCTCCCGAAGGCAGGGGCGGCACGGGGAGCTGGATCTTCTCTCCCAGGTCGGGCAGCAATTGCAGCTCAAGCGTGGTGGGTCCCAACGCCCGCTCACCCGTATTCCGGATGAGCGCTTCCCGGATGAGCGGGACGCCACTCTGCTCCATGGCGAAGTTCAACGTGGAGGCGCTGATCAGCTCTACATGGACCGGCGGAACCACCGGGACAGGAATGGCCGTGGACATAGGACCTCGAGTGCGGGTGGCCAACGCTGCACACCACCCCGACCGCGACAGCATGCCACGCACGCGGTTGTCCAAGGTTCGAGGGGCGGGCGGGGTCTTCTGGCCCCCCTCCCATGGGCGAGGAATACACCTCTCAGGAAGCCTCTCCGTGGCTTCAAGGACATGAATGAATGGGGCGGAGGCGGCCGGACGCACCGCCCGGGTCCGTCCTAGACTCCTCCGCAGCATGCGCTTCTTCCTGACCCTTCCGGACGGACGTTCCTTCGCGCTGGAGAAGCCGGTGGTGTCCGTGGGCTCCGAGCCCGCGTGTGACGTCGCCCTCTCCGCGCCCGGGGTGAAGGGCAGCCATGCCCTGCTGTTCCGGGACGCGCGGGGGTGGACGGTGTCCGCCGCCGGTCCGGACTGCGACGTCCGGGTGCGGGGCAAGCGGGTGGAGCTGTCTCCGCTGGAGCCGGGGGCGTCGTTCAGCCTGGGCAAGGCCGTGCTCACGCTGACGGCTTCCGAGCCCACGGTCGCGTCGGTGCCTTCCGCGACGCCTTCGCACTTGCTGGGCGTCCTGACGGACTTCGCTTCACGGCTGCTCGTGCAGCGTCCCGCGGCGGAGCTGCTGGAGGCCGCGCTGCGGGGCATCGCGGACGTCACCTCCGCGGACGTGGGCTTCCTGGTGTCGGTGGAGGGCGACCGGCGGCAGGTGCTGGGGGCCACCGGCTCCGTGCCGGCTTCGGTGGTGGTGGACAGCCTGGTGGATCAGGTCGTGGGCTCCGGGGCGCCGGTGCTGGTGCCGGACGTCGCGGCGGAGGCGGCGCTCGCGGGCGCTCCCAGTGTCCTGGCCCTGCGGCTGACCTCCGCGCTCGTGCTGCCGCTGCGTGCGGGCTCCGCGCCCCTGTGCGCCGTGTACCTGGGGCGGCGCCTGGGCAGCCCTCCGTTCTCGCCGCGCGAGCTGGAGGAGGCCATGGCGCTCTCCTCGCTCGCGGCGCTGCTCCTGGCCACGTCCCGCGAGCTGACCGAGCTGCGCGAACAGGTGGACAGCCTCACGCAGCGCATCGCTGCGGCCACGTTCGAAGGGCTCATCGGTGAGTCGCCCGCGATGCGGAACCTCTACCGGCAGGTGGAGCGCCTGGGGCCCACGTCCCTTCACGTGCTCATCCAGGGGGAGACCGGCACGGGCAAGGAGGAGGTGGCCCGCGCCCTCCACCGGCGCAGCGGCCGGCGGGGGCGGCTGGTGGCCATCAACTGCGCGGCGCTTCCGGAGTCGCTCATCGAGCGCGAGCTGTTCGGCCATGCGCGCGGGGCGTTCTCCGGCGCGACCTCCGACCGCGCGGGGCTGGTGGAGGCGTCGGATGGGGGCACGCTCTTCCTGGATGAGATTGGAGACATGCCGCTGTCGCTCCAGTCGCGCCTGCTGCGCGTCGTCCAGGAGCATGAGGTGACGCGGCTGGGGGAGCACCGTCCCCGCAAGGTCGACATGCGCGTCATCGCCGCCACGCATCAGCCGTTGAAGGCGCTCGTGGCGAAGGGCGCCTTTCGCGAGGACCTCCTCTTCCGCCTGGACGAGGTGCGCCTGGAGGTGCCCCCACTGCGGGAGCGCGGCGAGGACGTGCTGCTTATCGCGCACCACGTGCTGAAGCAGCAGGGGGCTCGCGCGCGGGGCTTCACGCAGAAGGCGGCGGAGGCCCTGCGCGGTCATCCCTTCCCGGGCAACGTCCGCGAGCTCGTGTCCCGGGTGCGGCGCGCGGCCATCCTCGCTTCAGGGGAGCTCATCGGCGTCGAGGACCTGGACCTGGCCGCGGACTTGGCGCCCCTGGTGCCCCTGGACGAAGCGCGCGATGCCTTCGTGCTGCGCTACGTGCGAGAGGCCATTGCCCGCAGCGGCGGCAGCAAGAAGGAGGCGGCCCGGGCCCTGGGCATCGGCCTGCGCTCCGTGTTCCGCTACCTGGGCGAAGAGGACTGAGGGCTGTTCTTCCTCCTTCGCGTTGAAGTACTCCTGGAGCCCATGCGTTGCCCGTTCCCATTCCTCCTCGTGCTCGGAGTCCTGCTGGTGGGCCCGGGGTGCCCGCTCGACATCCAGGTCCGGGAGGAGCCGGACGCGGGATGTTCAGGGGACTCCTGCACGCTCGCGTGCGCCGCCGACCGGGAGTGTCCCGCGGGACAGCGCTGCAATGACTTCTACGATGAGTGCGAGCCCGGCCCCCGCATCACCGAGCCCTGTGCGGACAACATCGCCTGTTCCGGGATCGCGAGCTGCAAGGACGGACGCTGCGCGCGGCGCTGTTCCGTGAATGACTGTCCCCTGGGCTACCAGTGCTCGCCGGGGCCGGAGTCCCTGTGCGTCGAGACGTGCGAGGGCCTGACACCGGAGAACCTGGGGAGGTTCTGCGCGTCCTCGATGGAGTGCACGCGGTGCGGCCTCTGTACCGACTCGGGGGGTGGGAAGAAGTGCCACCAACCCTGCCGGTCGGATGCGGAGTGCCCCGATGCCCGGCCCGGGGTGTGTGTCGTGATTCCCGGATCCACCCTCCGCGTGTGCCAGCAGTGACGGTGCCCCTGGGTTTGCCCGCGCGGATCGCGCTTCCTAGACTGCGCGCGCGATGACGGGCGAACTGCTGGCCGGCCGCTACCAGTTGGAGCAGGAGTTGGGGCGGGGCGGGATGGCGACGGTGTTCCTCGCCCGCGACCTCCGGCTGTCCCGCCGCGTGGCGGTGAAGGTGCTGCATCCGGGCATGGAGGCCCGCCTCACCGAGCGCTTCCGCCAGGAGGCGGAGGTGGTGGCGTCGCTCCAGCACCCCAACGTGCTAGCGGTGCATGACGTTGGCGAGGACGCCGTGCGCGGCCCGTTCCTCGTCTGTGAGTGGGTGCAGGGCGAGAACCTGCGCGAGCTGGCGCGGCGCCTGGCCCCCATGCCGCCCGAGGCCGTCGCGCTCCTGGGCTGGGAGCTGGCCCGCGCGCTGGAGGCGGCGCACTCGCGCGGCGTGGTGCACCGGGACGTCAAGCCGGAGAACGTGCTCGTGGCGCGTGGCGGTCCGCTGAAGCTCGCGGACTTCGGAATCGCGGCGCTGGCGGACGGGGCCCGGCTGACGAGCACCGGCGCCGTCATCGGCTCGCTGGCGTACATGGCTCCCGAGCGCATCGACACCGGTGCGTGGTCGCCGGCGTCGGACGTCTACGCGGTGGGCGTCGTGTTGTTCGAGCTGTGCGCGGGCACGACGCCGCATGCCGGAGAGGGCAGTGCCCGGCTGGCGGTCTCGGTGATGACCCGCGATGCGCCGTCGCTGCGGGAGGTCGTGCCGGGCACTCCCGCGCCGCTGGGTGCGCTGGTCGCGCGGTGTCTTGCCAGGGATGCGCGCGACCGGCCCGCGGATGGCGCGGCGCTGGTCCAGGAGCTGGAGGCGGTGCTGCGGCCATGGGTGGGTGCGCCTGCTGAAGCGTCACGCGCCTTCTTCCTGGCCCCGGAGGCTTCCGTGGGCCGCTGGCGCGAGGACGGGTTCCAGCGGCTGTTGAACGAGGGCCGCGCGCTGCTCGCCGCAGGGCAGGGGGCGCAGGCCGCCCGGTGTCTCAATGCCGCGCTGACGCTCCAGCCCGGAGCCCCGGAGGTGCTGGCGCTCCTGCGCTCGCGTCCCATGAAGAAGGGGCTTGTCCGGCGCGCGTGGGATGCGTGGCCGGAACGAGCGAAGGGGCTCGTGGCGGGCGTGGTGCTCGCGGGAGTGCTGGGGAGTCTGGGGACATGGGGATGGCGCTCACGTGAGCGCGCGGAGGGCTCCAGTGCCTCAACAGTTGCCACCTCCGTGCCTCCTGTGTCCGTCGCGGGTTCGGACACGGTGAAGGCTCCCGCTGCTCCAGTGGGTGTGTCTCCCAATGCAACGGAGAGCGCCTCTGTGCCTCCTGCTCCCATCGCGGGCTCGGACACGGTGAAGACTCCCGCTGCGCCAGTGGGTGTGGCTTCCAGTGCAACAAGGGGCAACTCCGCCGACTCCGCTTCCGTCGCGAGCACGAGCGCGGGTCCTTCTGGCGTGGCTTCCCATGCAACGAGGGGCAACTCCATGGAGTCTGCGTCCGTCGCAAGCTCGAACGCGGCGGGTGCCTCCAGGTCGCCTCCAATGGCGGCGAGTCCGCCGGCGCGCGGGACCGCTGGCACTTCGCGGCCTGGGGGTTCGCGGCAGGCGACGACGGAGGTCGCTGGCCAGGACCAGGACCTGCCCGTGCGTGTGCCGGACGCCCAGGACTTCGCGACCCTCACGGTGGCGACGCGCCCCTGGGCCGAGGTGTTCGTGGATGGCCAGAGCCGGGGCTACACCCCACGGCTGCACGAACTGCGGCTGGCTCCCGGAACTCACCGGCTCCGCTTCGACAACCCCCTGTGCGAACCCGTCGAGGAGGTGCTCGAAGTGGCTGCCGGCGAAGCGGTGTCCCGTGAAGTCTCCCTCCGGGTGCGCGACGCGGAGGTCACCATCGTCGCGCCCGCGGCGTCCCGCGTCTTCGTCGACGGCGTGGAGGTGGGCGTGGCCCCGCTGCCGGCCCCCGTGAAGCTCACGCACGGGGGACACCTCGTGTCGGCCCGGGACCCGGGAGGCAACGTGCTGAGGCAGTCCCTCGACGCGGTGGCGGGCACCCGCACCACGGTCGTGCTGGAGACGTCGCCATGAAGACCGCCATCGTGTCCCTCGTGCTCGCGGCGTCCTCCTCGCTGGGCCCCGCCCGCGAGGCCTACCAGTCCGGCGACCTGCCCCGGGCCCGCGCCTCGCTGGAGGGCCTGCTCCAGCCCTTGCGGCTCTCCAATCCCCAGGAGGAGGCCGAAGCCCACCTGCTGCTCGCCGCGACGTTCCATGCACAGGAGGACCTGCCGCGCGCGGAGCAGGAGGCCGTGGAGGGGCTCGCGCTCAACCCCGACGCGAAGCTGGACCCGCTGGTGTATCCGCCGGACTTCATCGCCTTCGTCGAACGCGTGAACGTCCAGCGGCGCGAGCGCATCACCCAGCGCGCCGCCGAGCGCCGGCCTCCCGTGCTCCTGCCCCAGCCCTCCGCCTCCGCCCCCGTCCTCGTCGAGTCCCGTCCGGCGTCGCGGGGCTGGTACCTGGTGCCGTTCGGCGTGGGCCACCTCGTGCATGGCCAGCGCTCCAAGGGCGCCGTGCTGGCGGTGGGCCAGGGCGCGACGTTCGCCGTGTCCGCCGTCTCCCTGGGCGTGGCCCTGTCCCTGCGCGGCTCCGACGGCCGCTACTCCGCACAGGACGCGCCCTCGGCTCGGGCCTTCAACGTCTCCTATCTCGTGGGGGCCTACGCCTTCGCGGCGCTCTATGCCTACGGCGTGCTGGATGGACTCCTGTCCTCACCCGAACCGCTCGCACCGCCTCCGGGCAGCGTTACCTCGCACTGACGCGGCGGCCCGCCCCGGTGTAAAGGGAGTGGATGAACGACGTGAACCTGGTGGAGATCGCGCGGCGGTTCGAACGCAAGCAGGCCACCTCCGCGGTGGCGCTGGCGACGGACTCCGCGCCGCTCGCCGACGGCTGGATGGCGTTCGGCGGCGTGGGCTCGTACATCAACAAGTCGTGCGGCTATGGCTTCGAGCGCGACGTCACGGGTGCGGAGCTGGACGCGCTGGTGGACTTCTTCGCCTCGCGCGGGGTGGAGCCCAAGGCGGAGCTGAGCCCCTTCGCGCCGCAGGCCCTGCTGAAGGGACTGGCGGACCGGGGCTTCGTGCTGCGCGAGTTCGAGACGGTGCTGTACCGGCCGCTCCCCGCGGGAGAGGACCTGTCGCTGCTTGCGAAGGGCTCGCCCCCGGGGCTGCGCATCGAGCGGGTGGATCCGTCCGACGACGCGGCGGTGCGCAGGTTCGTGGAGGTCGCCGGCAGCGGCTTCGTCCCGGAAGGCGAGCCGATGCCGGAGATCTTCTGGGAGATGGGATTGAAGGCGGCGCGCAACCCCTCCTCGGACTCGTACATGGCATGGATCGACGGCGAGCCGGCGGGGGCGGGAGGCTGCGAGGTGAGCGACGGCCTCACGTCCCTGTTCGGCACGTCGGTACGGCCGGCGTACCGGCGGCGCGGCGTGCAGCAGGCGCTCATCGCCGCGCGGCTGGCGCGAGGACGGGAGAAGGGCAGTGACCTGGCCGCGATCATGTCCTCTCCCGGCATCCCCACGGAGCGCAACGCCATGCGCCTGGGCTTCCAGATGGCCTACTCCCGCGTCGTGCTGGTGAAGCCCGGCGCGGGGCTGTTGCCGTCGCCCTGAGGGCTACGGCTGCGGCACGGTGTACGCCAGGGGCAGCTGCGCGCCGTTCTGGTTGAACGGGTTGTAGCTGCCCTGCGGGCCCACCCAGCCGCAGCCGCCGTAGCCGTGCATCTCCACCACCTGGTTGTTGTCGCTGAACGCCCACCACGACGAGCTGCTGGAGGGGCCGAACTTGCCAATGGCGCCCGAGGGCACGGAGAACGGCGTGCCCCGCAGGTCCACGTTGGCCAGGCCCGTGCGGCTGCACCCCATGGCCGCCGCGTAGGTCATGGCCGTCACCGGCTCCTTGTTGACGTGCTTGAGCGCGCCGGTGGACGTCGCGAAGGTCTGGTCAGCGGTGTCCACGGTGAGGGTGGCGGGGTTCAGCCGGACGCGCGTGTACCGGGTCCGCACGTCGGTGCCCGGCGAGTTCCCTCCCGCCGTGTACTGCGAGTAGTTCGCGCCGTCCTCGGTGTGCGGCAGGACGAGGTACTCCCTGGGCGTGCTGACCATGTCCTTGCACCACGCCGTCCAGCGCTTCAGCGGGTCCTTGTTCACGAACAGCGCGTACTCGCCGTCCGGCGCGCCGGGCCGGGCGGCCCGGATGTCCTGGCACGTCGCGGGACGGTCCCCTCCGCGGTAGTGGAGCTGGAGCGCGCCACCCTGCTGGTTGTAGGGGTTGTAGCTGCCCACGAGGCCCACCCATCCGCAGAAGCCGTCGCCGGTCAGGTCCACGACCTGGCCGTCCTCGCTGGAGACGGCGGCACCGGTCGCGCTCGCGCCGCCCACGCCGAACGCCTCCGCGTCCACCGTGAACGGGGTGCCCCGCAGGTCGACGCGGCCCACGCCCTGTCCGCCGCCGCACGCCATGGCCACGCCGTAGGGAACGGAGGTGACGGTGTCCGGCGAGTGCGTCAGCTCGCCCGTGGAGATGGCGAAGGTCTGGTCGGCGGTGTCCACGCGCAGGGTCGCGGGGTCGATGCGCAGCTGGTAGTAGGCCGTGCGGACGTCGGTGCCGGGCGACGCGCCGCCCGCGGTGTACTGCGAGAAGTTGGCGCCAGGCTCCTTGCGCGGCAGGGCGAGGTACTCCTTCGGGGTGCCGGCCATGTCGTGGCAGTACGCGGTCCAGGACGCGGTGACGTCACCGGCCACGTAGAGCACGTAGTAGCTGTCCGGCGCGCCGGGCTGGGCGGTGCGGATGTCCAGACAGCTCGTGGGCAGCGCGGTGAGGGGCTGGGTGCGCTCCGCCGGGGTGCTGGGGCTGGCGCTGTCGCCGGCACCACAGCCGGCGGCCGCGAGGGCCAGGAGGCTCCAGGTCAGGGACTTCGCGTGGCGGGAGAAGCGGGGAGCAGCGGAGGGCTTCGGGTGATTCATGGGGATGAGGCTCCTTGAGGTTGCGGAGCCTTCCCATGGCAAGGGCGGGGCCACGCGGGCCGCCAGGGCCCCACCGATGGGATTCCGGGACGTTGCAGGCGCACCGGGGCCTTCTGGCGCGGGGACGACGCCGCGAACGTGCCAGTCCTGGCACGCGCGCGGGTGCCGCCCAGGGGACGGCGCTGTCATGCCCCCCGGGCTTCCACGGCAGTCACGGTGGACTCCGGCCTACCGCGAGGTGTCCCGTGCCGCGCGCTGGAGCGCTTCCGCCAGACGCTCCGCGAGCCGCTGGACGTGGGGCGCGCGCAGCAGCGTGTAGTGGGTGCCGGGGAGGACTTCACGCGTCAGCTCGCCGTGGACGTGCCCGCTCCAGCCGTCGTCCCTGGCGGGCCTGCCGTCGCCCGCCTGGAGCAGGAGGACGCGGCCGGTGAACGTTCCGGGACGGTGGACCTTCAGCGCCCGCAGGTTGTGGGTGAAGACCTGGAGGAGCGTGCGCCCCGAGGCCGTGGACGCCTCGGGCGACGCGAGCTGTCCCTGGTCGAGCTGGAACAGCGCGGCCACCTGACGCGCGTCATCCACGTCGAGCGCCACCCGGTCGTCCGTCGCCGCGCTCGGGTCGATGAGCGCCACGAGCTCCACGGTCTCTCCGCGGGCCTGGAGCTGGCGGGCCATCTCGAAGGCCACCACGCCTCCCATGGACCAGCCTCCCAGGCGATACGGACCGCGAGGCTGCACGGTGCGCACGGCCGCCACGTAGAGCGCCGCCATCGCCTCCACCGTGTCGAGCGGCGGACGGCCTCCATCCAACCCCTGCGATTGGAGTCCGTAGAAGGGTTGATCCGGGCCCAGCTGCTTCGCCAGCGCCGCGTACGCGAGCACGTTGCCGCCCACCGGATGGACGCAGAAGAAGGGCCGCTGCGTGCCCTCGCGCTGGATGGGCACGAGCGGGGAGAAGACCGTGGGCGCCTGCTGGAGCAGCCGGGCCAGCGTCTCCACCGTGGGCGCCTGGAAGAGGGCGGCCAGGGGCAGCTCGCGGTGGAACCGCTCCCGGATGCGCGCCATCAGCTTCACGGCGAGCAGCGAGTGGCCCCCCAGCTCGAAAAACGGCCGCGTCACGCCGATGGGCCGGACGTCCAGCAGCTCCTCCCAGAGCGCCACCAGCTCCCGCTCCAGGTCGTCTCGTGGGGCGACGTCGGTGGCGCCGGAAGGACGGGAGGCCGGTGCCTCCGGGACGTGCATCCGGCGCAGCTCCTCCTCCGTCAGCAGGGAGGCCCGGTCCAGGGGCGCGTCGGGCGCCGTGAGGATGGTTTCCAGCAGCGTGCTCCAGCGCTCCATCAGCCGCTGGACCGTGGCGGCTTCGAAGAGGTCCGTGCTGTACGTGAGCGCGCCCTGGAAACCGTCGGGCAGCCGCGTCAGCGCCAGGTCCAGGTCGAACTTCGCCGTCGTGGAGAGGCTCTCCACCGCCTGGAGCGTCAGGCCGGGAAGCACGGCCTCCGGCTCCGGCGTGTTGTGCAGCGCGAAGAGGGCCTGGAAGAGCGGGGTGCGGCCCAGGTCGCGCTCGGGCTGGAGTGCCTCCACCAGCCGCTCGAAGGGCAGGTCCTGGTGTTCGTACGCGCCGAGCGTGGTGGCGCGCACCTGCGCGAGGATCTTCCGGAACGACGTGCCCCCGGCGAAGCGGGTCCGGAGGACCAGCGTGTTGACGAAGAAGCCGATGAGCCCTTCGGTCTCCGCGTGGCGGCGGTTCGCGATGGGCGTGCCGACGAGCACGTCGTCCTGTCCGGCGTACCGCGACAGCAGCAGCTGGAACGCGGCCAGGAGCACCATGAAGGGCGTGGCGCCCTCGCGCTTGGCCAGCGCCTCCACCGCGTCACTCAGTGCCGGGGACAGCTGGACGGGCAGCCGCGCGCCATGGGCGGAGCGTCGGGGCGGACGGGGCCGGTCGGTGGGCAGCGCCAGTGCGTGCGGCGCCCCTTCGAGCTGCCGCTTCCACCAGTCGAGCTGTCCCTCCAGCACCCGGCCTTCCATCCACTCGGCCTGCCACCGGGAGAAGTCCGCGTACTGCACGGGCAGCTCCGGCAGTGGTGACGGCTGGTCCTGGCGGAACGCTGCGTAGAGCGCCACCAGCTCGCGCACGAGCACTCCGAAGGACCAGCCATCGGAGACGGTGTGGTGCGTGCACAGGAGGAGCACGTGCTCCGTCGCGTCCAGGCGCAGCAGCGTGAAGCGTGCAAGGGGCCCGGTGCCCAGGTCGAAGGGACGCAGCGCATCCGCGTCCGCCCGACGCCAGACCTCGGCCTCGCGCTCGTTCGCGGGCAGGGCCTCCAGGTCCTCCATGCGCAGCGTTCCCGTGGGGGCCGCGTGGATGCGCTGGCGTGGCGCTCCGTCGTGGGACTCGAACGTCGTGCGGAGGGTTTCATGCCGCTGCACCAGCGCGTCGAAGGCCCGCTGGAGGGCGGACACGTCCAGCGCTCCGGTCAGCCGCAGCGCGAAGGGCATGTTGTAGAGCGGGCTGCCCGGCTCCAGCTGGTCGATGAACCACAGCCGCTGCTGCGCGAAGGACAGGGGCGCGAGTGCTTCCCCCTGCGTCCGCGTCAACGGCGGCAGCGTGGGCGTGGGCGCAGCGTCCGGCAGCCGCCGTGCGAGGCCCGCCACGGTGGGGGTTTCGAAGAGGGCCCGGACGGCCAGCTCCACGCCGAAGCGGGCGCGTACGCGGGCCACCACCTGCGTGGCCAGGAGCGAGTGTCCGCCCAGCTCGAAGAAGTTGTCATGGCGGCCCACGCCGGGCACGCGCAGCAGCTCCTCCCAGAGAGCGGCGAGGCGCTCCTCGGTGGGCGTGACCGGAGGTTCGGAGATCCGTGCGGGCAGCCGCGAGGCGTCCGGCACGGGCAGCGCCTTGCGGTCCACCTTGCCGTTGGGGGTCAGCGGCAGAACGGGCAGGGCGAGGAGGGCCGCGGGCACCATGTACTCGGGCAGGTGCCGGTGCAGGTGCTCTCGCAGCGGAGCGGTGTCCACCTCCGGCGTGACGTAGGCCACGAGGCGCGCGTCACCCGGAACGTCCTCGCGGACCAGCGCCACCGCGTCCCGGATGCCAGGGTGCGCGCGCAGCGTGGATTCGATTTCGCCCAGCTCGATGCGGTGGCCGCGCAGCTTCACCTGGAAGTCCAGGCGGCCCATGAACTCGAGCGTGCCGTCCTCGCGCCACCGGGCCTTGTCGCCCGTGCGGTACAGCCGTGCGCCTGGCTCCGTGCCGAAAGGGTCCGGCATGAAGCGCTCGGCGGTCAGGTGCGGACGGCCCAGGTAGCCGCGCGCGACGCCGTCACCGGCGAAGCACAGCTCTCCGGGCAGGCCGAAGGGCACCAGCTCCTGACGCTCATCGAGGATGTACGCGCGCAGGTTGTCCAGCGGCCGGCCGATGACGGGCAGCGCGTGGGACGTTCCCTGCACGTCCCACACGGTGGCGTCCACGGTGCACTCGGTGGGGCCGTAGGCGTTGAAGGCCCGCGTGCGTGAGGTCTCGGCGAGCCGCCGCCACATCACCTCGTCCAGCGCCTCGCCGCCCACCAGCATCAGTGACGGCAGGCGGGGACGCTCCAGCATCCCCGCGTCCAGGAGCAGCTTGAGTTGCGCGGGCGTGCAGTCCAGCGCGTCCACCCGCGTCCGCTCCAGCCACTCGAGCATCCGCTCCGGCTCCAGCCGGAGGTCGTCCGGGACGGGGCACACGCAGTGGCCGTCCAGCAGCTGGAGCACCTGCTCGATGGAGGCGTCGAAGAACAGCGGCGCGTTGATGCTGACGCGGAGCCCCGGAGGCTGTCCCGCATAGGCGGTCCGCAGGAGCGCGTGGCGCAGGTGGAGCAGCGAGCGGTGGCGCACCATCACGCCCTTGGGCGTGCCCGTGGAGCCGGAGGTGTAGATGACATAGGCGAGGTTGTCCGCGCCCGACGACGGCGGCGGGTTCTCCGTGAACCTGTCCGACAGTCGGACCGGTTCGGCGTCCAGCCGCACCAGGTGGGGCACGTCGGGGCCCCACGCTTCTTGCAGAGCCTGCGTCGTCACGAGCACGGAGGCGCCACAGTTCTTGAGCAGCAGTGACTTGCGCGCGGCGGGCGCGGATGGGTCCAGCGGCACGAAGGCGCCTCCGGCCTTGTTCACCGCGAGCAGCGCGATGACGCTCTCCGCGGAGCGCTCCAGGCACAGGCCCACCGGGACCTCCGGCCCCACGCCCAGCGAGCGCAGATGCCATGCGAGCTGATTGGCCCGGGCGTTGAGCTGCTGGAAGGACAGCGTCGTCTCCCCGAACACCACGGCATCGGCATCCGGGGTTCGCGCCACCTGCTCCTCGAAGCGGCCGTGCAGCGTGCCGTCTCCGTCGAAGGACGACACGCCTCCGGCCAGCTCGCCCAGGAGCTGCTGACGTTCCTCCGTCGAGACGAGGGACAGGCTGGACAGCGGTGCATCCGGTTGCGTGAGCACCGTCTCCAGCAGCACGCGCAGGTGCGTGAGGAGCCGCGCCATGGTGGGACGCTCGAAGAGGTCCGTGGCGTATTCGAGCTTGCCGTGGAAGCCGTCGTCGCGGCGGTCCAGGTCCAGGCTCAGGTCGAACTGGGACGTGGTGCGCTCCGCGAGGGCCGCGGGCCGCACGGTGAGCCCGGGCAGCGACAGCTCCGGCACCGGCGCGTTCTGGAGCGCGAACATCACCTGGAACAGCGGCATGCGCCCCAGGTCGCGCGTCGATTGCAGGGACTCCACCAGCCGCTCGAAGGGGATGTCCTGGTGCTCGTACGCGCCCAGCGTGGTGGTGCGCACCTGGGCCAGCAGCTCCCGGAACGTGGTCCGGGCGCCGAAGCTTCCGCGCAGCACCAGCGTGTTGACGAAGAAGCCGATGAGCCCCTCGGTCTCCGCGTGGCGGCGGTTCGCGATGGGCGTGCCGACGAGCACGTCGTCCTGGCCGGAGTAGCGGTGCAGCACCGTCTGGAAGGCCGCGAGCAGCACCATGAAGGGCGTGGCGCCCTCCTGCCGCGCCAGGGCCTCCACGCGCTCGGACAGGGCCAGGGGCAGGTGCACCGGCACGGTGTCGCCGCGCTGGGTGGAGACGGCGGGGCGGGTCTTGTCGGTGGGCAGCTCCAGGGCGCGGGGGGCTCCTGCGAGCTGCTGGGCCCACCACGCGAGCTGCGCCTCCAGCGCCTCACCCTGGATCCAGCCGCGCTGCCACAGAGCGAAGTCCGCGTACTGCACGGGCAGCTCCGGGAGCGCGGGCGGACGGCCCTCGCGCAGGGCCGCGTAGAGGGCGGTGAGCTCGCGCACCATCACGCCCAGCGACCAGCCGTCGGAGACGATGTGGTGCAGGTGGAGCACCAGCACGTGCTCCTCCGCCGCGAGCTTCAACAGCAGGGCGCGGATCACCGGCCCGCGCTCCAGGTCGAACGGCCGCTGCGACTCCACCGTGGCCCGGCGCTCCGCTTCGCGCAGGCGGGCTCCGGCGTCCTCCAGCGCTGTCAGGTCCACGCGCTCCAACGGCACGGTGGCCCGGGCGTGGATGTGCTGCACGGGCTGGCCCGCCTCCGTGCGGAAGGTGGTGCGCAGGGCTTCGTGCCGCGCCATCAGCGCATCCAGGCTTCCCTCGAGCGCGGACTCGTCCAGCACGCCGAGCAGCCGCAGGGCGACGGGCATGTTGTAGAGGGCGCTGCCCGGTTCGAGCTGATCGATGAACCACAGCCGCTGCTGCGCGAAGGACAGCGGCAGCAGCGGAGGCCTGGGCGCCCGGGTGAGCGGCGGCACCTGTGCATCGCGCTTCGTGGTGGTGCCCAGGTGCTGCGCGAGCGCGGCCACGGTGGGCGCGTTGAACAGCTCACCCAGGGGCAGCTCCACGCCCAGCACCGCGCGGATGCGCGACACCACCTGCGTGGCCAGGAGCGAGTGTCCGCCCAGGTCGAAGAAGTCGTCATGGATGCCCACGGCGTCCAGGTGCAGCACCTCCGCCCAGATGGCCGCGAGACGGGCCTCCAGCGCGTTCCGGGGGGCCTCGCGCGTCGACTCCGGGGACCGGGGCGCTTCGGGCGCGGGCAGGGCCTTGCGGTCGACCTTGCCATTCGGTGACAGCGGCAGGGACGGCAGCATCACCCAGGCGGACGGCACCATGTAGTCGGGGAGCTGTCGCTGCGCGTGCGCCTTCACGCGGTCGGTGCTGGCTCCGTCTTGCTCGAGGACCACGTAGGCCACGAGCCTCTTCTCACCGGGCACGTCCTCGCGCGCGAGCACGATGGCCTCGCGCACGTCCGGGGCCTGGCGCAGCACGGCCTCCACTTCGCCGGGCTCGATGCGGAAGCCCCGCAGCTTGAGCTGGAAGTCGGTGCGGCCCAGGAACTCCAAGGTGCCGTCGTCGCGCCAGCGGGCCCGGTCACCCGTGCGGTACAGCCGGGCGCCCGGCGTGGCGGAGTGGGGATGGGGGATGAACCGCTCGGCGGTGAGGTCTGGCCGCTGGAGGTAGCCCCAGGCCAGGCCGTCGCCGCCCACGTACAGCTCGCCGGGGAGTCCCGGCGGAAGGGGCTGGAGGTGCGCATCCAGCACCCACGCGGTGGAGTTCGCCAGCGGCCGGCCAATGGGCACCGAGCGCTCCACGGTGTCTCCGGCGCGCAGCGTGTGCGTGGTGGAGAAGGTGGTGTTCTCCGTGGGGCCGTATCCGTTGACGAGCACGGCGTCCGGCGCCATCCGCGCCAGGTGCTCCCGCACGCGAGGCACGGGCAGCACATCGCCGCCCGCGAGCACCTGCCGCACACCCGCGAGCGAGGCGCCTTCGTGCAGGACCATCTGCTCGAAGAGGGCGGCGGTGAGCCACAGCGTGGTGACGCCCTCCACGGTCAGCAGCGTGCCCAGCTCCGACAACGAGAGTGCACGCGGTGGCGCCAGCACCAGCTTCGCGCCGTGCAGCAGCGCGCCCCAGAGCTCCAGGGTGGACGCGTCGAACGCGACCGGTGCCGCGTGGAGGAACACCTGCTCCGGGCCGAAGGAGATGAAGCCGTTGCCCCGGACCAGGCGCACGATGCCCCGATGCGGCACGCTGACACCCTTGGGACGGCCCGTGCTGCCCGACGTGAACATGACGTAGGCCAGCGCGTCGGCGGGCACCCGCACGTCCAGCGCCGTGGCCGGCTGCTTCGCGATCAGCTCCGCCTCCGCGTCCAGGAGGACCAGGAGTTCGGCCACCGCCGGCAGCTCATCCGCCAGTGCCTCCTGGGTGACGAGCACGCTGACGCCCGCCTCCTGGAGCACCCAGGTCGTGCGATCCGCGGGGGCCTTCGCCTCCACGGGCACATAGGCCGCGCCCGCCTTGAGGATGCCGAGCATGCCGGTGACGAGCTCCGGCGAACGCTCCACGCACAGCCCCACGCGATCCCCAGGCCGCACGCCCAACCGCCGCAGGTGATGCGCGAGCTGGTTCGACCGCCGATCAAGCTCCGCGTAGGTGAGCTCGCGCGCCGTGACCGCCGGCAGGAAGGCCCCGGCGCTCGCGGGCATCTTCTCGATGATGGCGTCCGGCGTGCGCGCTGCCTGCTCCGCGGACAGCGCGGGTGAGAAGGCCTCAGCGCTCGCGGGCATCTTCTCGGCGGCGGCGTCCGGTGTGCGAGCCGCCTGCTCCGCGGACAGCGCGGGCGAGAAGGCCCCGGCGCTCGCGGGCATCCGCACGGCGATGGCGTCCGGCGTGCGCGCGGCCTGCTCCGCGAACAGCGCGGGCACGGAGGCGTCACGCGGATACTCCGTCGCGGTGTCGCTCCAGGTGGCCAGCACCTGTCGCCGTTCCTCCGCCGTGAGCAGCGGCAGGCGCGTCAGCGGGGTCGCTGGCGCATCCACCGCGGCGTCGAGCAACACCTTCAGGTGCCGGGCCATCCCGGCCACCGTGCCGGGCGTGAACAGGGCGGTGTTGAAGTTGAGGCCTCCCGTGAAACCCTCCGGCGCACGGTGCAGCAGCAGCTCCAGGTCGAAGCGGATCGCGCCCGGGTCGGCGTTCATCGGCTCCAGCGTCAGGCCGGGCAGGGCCAGCGCCGGCAGCGGTGCGTTCTGCAGCGTGAAGGTGACCTGGAAGAACGGCGTGCGGGAGGCGTCGCGCGCGGGGTGCAGCTCCTCGACGAGCTTCTCGAACGGGAGGTCCTGGTGCTCGTAGGCGCCCAGGGTGGTGTCCCGCACGCGCTCCAGCAGGGAGCGGAAGGTGTCGTCCTCGCGCAGGCGCGTGCGCAGGACCACGGTGTTCGCGAAGTAGCCGATGAGGGCCTCGGACTCGGCGTGACGGCGGCCCGCGATGGGGGAGCCCACCAGCACGTCGTCCTGACCGGCGTAGCGGCCCAGCAGCACCTGGAACGCGGCCAGCAGCACCATGTACGGCGTGGCGCCCTCTCGCTTCGCCAGGGCCTCCAGGGCTTCGCTCGAAGCGGGCGGGAGGGTGACCGGCATCAGGGCACCCCGGAAGGTCTGCCGGGCCGGACGCGGATGATCCGTGGGCAGCTCCAGGTGCGACGGCGCGCCTTGCAGCTGCCGGCGCCAGTAGCCGAGCTGTGCCTCCAGCACCGCGCCCTGCAACCAGCCGCGCTGCCACAGCGCGTGGTCGGCGTACTGCACCGGCAGCTCGGGCAGCGGGGACGGCAGGTTCTGGGAGAGGGCGGCGTAGAGCGTGCCCATCTCGCGCACCAGGACGCCGGTGGACCAGCCGTCGGAGATGATGTGGTGCAGGTTCAGCACCAGCACGTGCTCGGTGGGCGACAGCTTCAGCAACAGGGCCCGTAGGAGGGGACCCTGCTCCAGGTCGAACGGCGTGCGTGCTTCTTCCGTGGCCAGCCTTGAGGCCTCGGCGCGGCGCTGCTCCAGGTCCGGGATGCCGGTGAGGTCCACCTGGCGCAGGGGCAGCGGGCCCGGTGCGTGGATGACCTGCTCCGGAGCGCCTTCGTACTCACGGAACGTGGTGCGCAGGGCTTCATGGCGGCGCAGCAGCCGGTCGAAGCTCCGCTGGAGCGCGGCAATGTCGAGCGTGCCCTCCAGCCGGAGTGAGAACGGCATGTTGTAGGCCGTGTCCGCGGTGCCCAGTTGATGGATGAACCACAGCCGCTGCTGCGCGAACGACAACGGCAGCACGGCGGGCCGCACCCCGCGCGTCAGCGGCGTGAGGCCGGTCGACGCGGTGGGCTCGGCTGCCCCGGGCTGGACTGGAGCGGGGGCCACGGCTCCCGACGGAGCGATGCGCCGGGCGAGTGCCTCCACCGTGGGGGCTTCGAACAGCGTGCGCAGCGGCACCTCCCGGCCCAGGCGCGCACGCACGCGCGCGGCCACCTGGGTCGCGAGCAGCGAGTGGCCCCCCAGCTCGAAGAAGCTGTCCCGCACGCCGACCCGCGCGATGCCGAGCACCTGCGCGAAGATCTCCGCCAGGGCGCGCTCGGTGTCGTCGCGCGGGGCGATGGGCTCTGTGCGAACGGCGGTGGGCGCGTCCGGCGCGGGCAGGGCCTTGCGGTCCACCTTGCCGCTGGAGGTGAGCGGCAGGGCGTCCAGACGGACGAGGACTGAGGGCACCATGTACTCGGGCAGCCGCGAGTGCAGGAACGCGCGCAGCCCCGCCGTGTCGAGCATCCCGCCTTCGACGGTGACATAGGCGATGAGGCGCGGTCCTCCCACGTCGTCCTGGCGCA
The DNA here is from genome assembly GCF_003611585.1 of Corallococcus exercitus. Classification (GTDB taxonomy): domain Bacteria; phylum Myxococcota; class Myxococcia; order Myxococcales; family Myxococcaceae; genus Corallococcus; species Corallococcus exercitus. The sequence goes on from NZ_RAVW01000047.1 coordinate 30,743, forward strand.
CGACGGCCACGGAGTCGCGCACGCCGGGCCAGGACTGGAGCGCGGCTTCGATGTCTCCCAGCTCGATGCGGAAGCCACGCAGCTTCACCTGGAAGTCCGCGCGGCCCAGGTACTCCAGCGAGCCGTCGGTGCGCCACCGGGCGATGTCACCCGTGCGGTACAGGCGTGCGCCGGGCGTGTCGCTGAAGGCATCGGGGATGAAGCGCTCGGCGGTGAAGGTGGGGCGGCGCCAGTAGCCCCGGCCCACCTGCACACCGCCGATGAACAGCTCCCCCGGGATGCCCACGGGCACCGGCTGTCCGTGGCGATCCAGGACGTACATGCGCGTGTTGGCCACGGGCCGTCCAATGGGGACCACGCGGAGTGATGCGTCGCGTGGGCACTCCCAGGACGTCACGTCCACGGCGGCCTCGGTGGGGCCGTAGAGGTTGTGCAGCGTGGCGTGCGGCAGGCGGGCCTGCGCGCGGAGCACCAGGTCCGCGGGCAGGGCTTCGCCGCTGCACATCACCTGGCGCAGGCGCGTCAGGGACTCCAGGCCGGGCTCCTCCACGAAGACGCGCAGCATGGACGGCACGAAGTGCGCGGTCGTCACGCCCTCGCGGGCCATCAGCGCCAGCAGGTAGTCCGGCTCCTGGTGTCCGCCGGGCCGTGCGAGCACCAGCCTCGCGCCCGTCATCAGTGGCCAGAAGAACTCCCACACGGACACGTCGAAGCTGAACGGCGTCTTCTGCAACACCGTGTCCGAAGGCGTGAGGCCGTAGCGCGCCTGCATCCAGTGCAGCCGGTTGACGACACCCGCGTGCGCGTTCATCGCGCCCTTGGGACGGCCGGTGCTCCCGGACGTGAAGATGACGTAGGCGAGCGAGTCCTCACCGGCCAGCGGCGGAGGCGGGGCCGCGGACTGGCGCGCGATGGCTTCCCACTGCGCGTCCAGTGCGATGACCTGCGCGGTGCCGCTGGGCCGCGAAGCGCGGGCTCCTCCCCGTGAATCCTGCGCGAGAGGGTGCTCGGCATGCGAAGGCAGCGCGGCACGGAAGCGCTCCTGGATGAGGAGCACGGACGCGGCCGTGTCCTCCAGCATCCCGGCGAGCCGTTCCGCGGGTGTGGCCGGATCCAGCGGGACGTAGGCCGCGCCGGACTTCAGGACGCCCAGCAGGGCGACGACCATCTCCAGGGAACGCTCCAGGCAGACGCCCACCAGGGTCTCCGGACCCACGCCGCGAGCCCGCAGGTGGTGCGCCAGCTGGTTGGCCCGCGCTTCGAGCTGCGCGTAGGTGAGCCGCTGGTCCTCGAACTGGAGCGCGATGGCCTCGGGCGTGCGTCCGGCCTGGGCCTCGAAGAGGTGGTGGAGCGTGGCGCCACGGGGGAAGTCCACGCGCGTGTCGTTCCAGCCGCGCAGCACCTGCTCGCGTGCGGCCGGCGTGAGCAGCGGCAGCGTGGAGACCGGCGCATCCGGCGCGGCGACGATGGCCCTGGCCAGCACGGTCAGGTGCTCCGCCATGCGGGCCAGGGTCGCGGCGTCGAAGAGGGCGGTGGCGTACTCCAGGCGGCAGCGCAGGCCGTCGCGCTGCTCCCAGACCTCCAGGGTCAGGTCGAACTTGGACGTCGTCACCGGCACGTCCACGCCGCCAATCTGGAGCCCGGCGCCTCCCGTCGTCTGGGCCTCGGGCACGTTGATGACGTTGAGGACGGTCTGGAACACCGGCGTACGGCTCAGGTCGCGAGGCACCTGGAGCACGTCCACCAGTTGCTCGAAGGGCATGTCCTGGCGCGCGTAGCCGCCCAGCGCCTGCTGCTTCACGCGCGACACGAGCTCCCGGAAGCCCGGCGTCCCGTCGAGCTTCGCGCGGAAGGCGAGCGTGTTGACGAAGCAGCCCAACAGGCCTTCGACCTCGGGGCGGGAGCGGCCGGCGATGGGTGTGCCCACCGCGAAGTCGTCCTGTCCGGAGGTGCGGGCGAGCAGCACCTGGAACAGCGCCATCAGGACCATGAAGGACGTGGCGCCTTCGCGGCGGCCCAGGGCGAGCAGGGGCTCGGACAGCTCACGGGGCAGGTGGAAGGCGTGGGCGGCGCCCGCGTAGGACCTGTCTCTTATAAACATCTCCGAGCCCACGAGACATGCGCAGATC
>NZ_RAVW01000480.1 GCF_003611585.1 Corallococcus exercitus
GAGGGGAGGCAGGCCGCGGATCCATGCGCCTCCGAGGATGATCCATCCCCGCCCCCCCACGCCAGGACTGGTTGGAGCAGGGGATTCACCGCGAAGCAGTCAACCCGCCCCTCGATACAGGCCCGTCGCGCCCGCCTGCTCCCCCTACAGAGCTGTATCCCTGCATCGTCCCGGGGCGCCTTGTGCCATGCTGCGTGGCGCCTCGTGGATTCCTCCTTCCTCAAGATCGGGTCACTGCTCCTCGTCGGACTCCTGGCCCCGGGTGCGCTCGCGGCCGAAACGACGCGCGAGGAACAGGTGCGCGCGGAGCTGGAACGCCAGCTGCGCGACATGGTCCCCGAGTCCCCCTCCGAAGTGCAGGTCCTCTTCGCGGGCTTCAAGCCCGAGGACGGCTACCGGCTGGTGGAGACCGACTTCCTCCTGGATGGCGAACCGCTCGCCGTCCCGTCGCTGGAGGAACTCAACGCGCCCGGCGTGCACCGGCTCGCGAACCTGAAGGTCGAACCCGGCGAGCACACCCTCGTCTCGCGCGTCACTTACACCAACGGCTCCTGGAGCCTGTTCAGCGAGACCAACGGCTTCCTCTGGAAGATCACCGCGTCCGTCGGCTTCCAGACCCAGCGCGGCCTGCGCGTCGTGGTGAAGGCGTCCCCCGCCGTGGTGCCCAACGCGCCGGATCCGCGCCTCAAGCTCAAGCTCACCCACGCCGTCACCGCGGAGATGATCCAGCCGCTGAAGGACGAGCCCACCGTCGCCACCGCGCCCCCGCCCGTGAAGCCGTCTCCGGTGGATGCCGGCGCTCCGGTGAAGGTCGTCCAGCCCACGCCAGCGCCGGACGCGGGCGTGAAGCCCACGACGACCGTCGTCTCCGTGACGCCGCCCGTGGAGCGCACGCCCGTGGCCCCCAGCCGCCTGCGCCTGGAGGTGACGTCCAAGAAGCCCACCAAGGCCACCGCCTTCGTGCGCGGCAACGGCGAACCCCTGAAGCTCACGCTCGCCACGGCCAAGGGCCGCAAGCCGCAGGACGTGCCGCTGTCCGCGGGCGCGTACACCGTGGACCTCATCGCCGACGGGTTCCTCGCCCAGACGCGCCAGGTAGAGCTGAACGCCGGCGCCGAAGCGTCGCTGGCCTTCGCGCTGGTGCCCGCGCCCAAGGCCGCCAAGGCCGCCAAGGTGCAGGAGGGCCGCATCGAGCTGCCCGAGCCCCTGAGCTTCGACGAGAAGAAGCCCGTGCCCACCAAGACCGCGCTCGCGGGCCTGGACCTGGCGGTGGACCTGCTCGTGCGCGACCCGAAGGCGCGCCTGCGCATCGAGGGCCACACCGACTCGAAGGAAGTTCCCGAGCCGGCCCGTCAGAGCCTCTCCGACGCTCGCGCCCGAGCCGTGGCGGACATGCTGATCCGCGCCGGCGTGGCCCCGTCCCGCGTGGAGGCCGTGGGCCTGGGCGACCGCAGCCCCAAGGCCCCCAACCTCATCCCGCGCGGCCGTGAGCTCAACCGCCGCGTGGAGCTGGTGCTGCTGCGCCCCTGAGCCGTCCCGCGCGGCTTGAGCTTGCCGGAGGGCTCCTCTAGCGTCCCGGGCGTTCTTCGCCAAAGGGCCGCGCGATGCCTCGCTACGAGTTCACCGAAGGCAGCTCCAGCAAGTTCTGGGAGATCACCCTGGAGGGCACCACGCTGACCAAGCGCTGGGGCCGCATCGGTTCCGACGGCCAGGAGAAGGTCGAGGAGTTCGACTCCAAGGCCGAGGCGAAGAAGGCCTACGAGGCGCAGATCCACGAGAAGGAGCGCAAGGGCTACACGCTCGCCGAAGGTGGAGAGGACGACGGCGGGGAAGCCACCGCCGAGTCCGCCGTCAACCCGGACCTGGAGGCCGCCATCCTCGCGAAGCCCGACGACGTGAAGGGCTACCTCGCGTACGCCGAATGGCTCGAAGGCGAGGGCGACCCGCGCGCCGAGCTCATCCGGCTCCAGCACTCCGCGCTGGATGCGCCCGCGGCCAAGGCCACGGCCGTGCACAAGCAGGTCGCGAAGTACGTTGAAACGCACTCGGGCGAGCTGCTGGGCGAGTCGCTGGCGGAGGCCGTCTCCGACGAGACCCTCAAGCTGGAGTGGCACCTGGGCTTCATCCGCGAGGCCCGGCTGGGTCAGGTGGACTACGACTCCACGGCGGACATCCCGGAGCTGCTGGGCGAGCTGCTGGCCCATCCGTCCGCGCGCTTCCTGAGCCGCCTGACCGTCGGCATGGCCACCTTCGACGGCGAGAACGAGTACCACGACGTGCTGGAGGTGCTGGCGAAGGCGAAGCCCGCGCCGCCACTGCGCTCGCTGTTCATCGGCGACTTCGAGTTCCCGGACGAGACGGAGATCTCCTGGACGCACGTGGGCAACCTCCAGCCGCTCTACAAGGTCTACCCCCAGCTGCGGGAGCTGCGCGTGCGCGGCGGCGAGATCGAACTCGGAAAGATCGACCTGCCGGAGCTGCGCTCCTTCACCGTAGAGACGGGTGGCCTCCCCGAAAGCGCGGTGAAGTCCATCGTGAAGGCGAAGTGGCCGAAGCTGGAGGCGCTGGAGGTCTGGTTCGGCCAGGAGGAATACGGCGCGGGCGGCGGGGTGAAGGACCTCAAGCCCCTCCTCGACGCGGAGGGCGTTCCAGCCCTGCGCAAGCTGGGGCTGCGCAACGCCGAGTTCACGGACGAGCTGTGCGCGGCGCTGCCCTCGGCAAAGGTCCTGGCCCAGCTCGAGGAGCTGGACCTGTCCATGGGCACGATGGGGGATGGGGGCGCGGAGACGTTGGCCCAGAACGCCAGGGCCTTCCAGCACCTCAAGGCGCTGGACGTCTCGCGGAACTTCCTCACGGAAGCGGGGCTGAAGGTTGTCGCAAGGGTCGCCCCGTCGGTGATCCGCGGCAACCAGCGTGAGCCCTACGACCCGGAAGAGGAGTCGCGCTACGCCGCCGTGGGCGAGTAGCCCGTCCCCATGCCGTCCGCCGCGCCGCCGTTCCTGATCATCGGCAACCCCGGGAACCGGCGCGTCACGCTCTTCCAGGAGGCACTGGTCCGCGCCGGCCTTCCTCCCGCGCTCGTCGTGGCCTGGGAGACGGTGGCCCGCGCCCCCGACGTCCTCCTGGAGCTGCCCGACACGGAGCGCCTCGTCCGCATCGACGCGGCGGGGGAGGACGCGGCCGTGGAGCGGGCCTTCCTCCTGCGCGGCCACGCGGATGCGCTCGGCACCGGCTGCGACACCGTGACGCCCGAGGCACTGGACGCGCTGCCGGATGAACATGGCCGCGTGCTGTGTCCCCGGCAGCACCACCTGGGCTTCCTGCGCGTGCTGGAGGACCTGTCCGCCCGGTTCGCCCTGCGTCCCCGCTGGCGCGTGCTGTCCTCGCCGGGCGCCATCGCGGACCTGTTCGACAAGCGCATCACGTCGCGCCGGTACGCGGGCCTGGGCATCCCCGTGCCGCCGTTCCTGGACGTGGCCCCGGGCGCCACGCCGGAGGCCCTGCGGCAGGCCCTGCGCGAGGCGGGCTTCCGCGAGGCGTTCGTGAAGCTGTCCTGCGGCTCGTCCGCGTCCTGCCTCGCGGTGTACCGGCCGGGCAGGGCGGAAGGCACCGTGGGCTCGCTGATCACCAGCCTGCACCGGGGCGCCACCGGCTGGTTCAACTCCCTCAAGGTGCGCCGCGTGACGGACGCGCGGGAGGTGGACGCGGTGCTGGCCTTCCTCCTGCGTGAGGGCTCGCAGGTGGAGGAGTCCCGGCCCAAGGCGCGGCTGGGCGGGGACGTGTTCGACTGCCGCGTCCTCGCCGTGCGCGGCGAGCCCGCCTTCACCGTCGTGCGCCAGAGCCGCCTGCCCATCACCAACCTGCACCTGGGCGGCTACCGGGGAGACCTGGACGCGTTCCACGCCGCCGTACCGCCCCGCGAGCAGGAGGCCGCGATGGAGAGCTGCCGCGCCGTGGCCCGCGCGCACGACTGCCTCCACGTGGGCATCGACCTGATGTTCGAGGACTTCTTCCACGGCCACCGCGTGCTGGAGGCGAACGCCTTCGGGGATCTGCTCCCCGGCCTCATGCGCGACGGCCTGTCCGTCTACGACTGGGAGATCCGCGAAGCGCTGCGCTGACGCCCGCCCGTCCACAGCCGCGTCGCCGGCACGCGCTCCAGCAGCCCGGAGCCGAACACGCGATCCAGCTCCAGGTACTCCAGGTGCACGTAGCCGATGTGACACCCGCACGTGTCCTTCGAGCACGGGCGCGGCTTGAGCGTCGCGTCGAAGTCCGGCGCGTAGAGGTTGCCCAGCGGTTCCTTGATGAAGTGGCACCGGTACGCGGTGCCGTCACCGTCCACGGACAGCACGGACTCGCCGCCACGGCAGGCCCGGCCCCGGCTGGGGTGGCGGGTGTTGTTTACCGGGAACAGCGGGTCGATGCGGGTGAAGCGCTCCACGTCCTCGGGCGTGTACGCGTCCAGACCATCCTTCACCGCGTTGATCCACAGGTACGTGTCCTCGGGAAGCTCGCGGCGCAGGGCCTCCGCCTCGTCCGCGAAGCGCCGGAAGCCCACCATGCCCGCGCTGTGCCGCACGCCGTGCTCCGACAGCCGATCGCACTGCGCGAGGAAGCGCGAGCGCTTCATCCACTCCGGATGGTAAGTGGCCCAGATGCCCAGCTTCTCCGTGCGGCAGTCGGCGAGCCAGTCCAGCCGGCAGGAGAGGTTCGTCTGCACCGCCGCGCGCTCCACGTGGGGCAGGTGCGTCAGCCGCGCCAGGGCCTGCTGGTACCAGGGCCAGATGAGCGCCTCGCCCCACGGCGTGAAGAACACGGACACGGTGTCCTGCGTGCGCGACTCCACCCACTGGAGGAACCGCTCCAGGTCCGCGCGGTCCTTCGTGAGCTCCTCCTCGCTCTGCTTCCACTTGCCGAAGGGGCAGTACTCGCAGCCGTAGTTGCAGCCGGACAGCGGCCCCCGGTAGAGCACGGTGAGCTTCATCGCCAGGCGTACTCCGCCATGCGCGCGCGCACGGCCTCGGAGTCCAGCCAGGGGCCAATCAGGTCCGAGCGCTCCACGCCCGCGGGCGTGAGATGGAACACGCCGTCCACGTCGCGTGCCAGCCCGTGCGCCTCCAGCTCCGCGAGCATCGGGAAGTCCGCCTTCGCCTCCGTGCCGAAGCGCTGGCGGTACGCGCCCGGGTCCACGCCCTCCGCGAGCAGCGACAGCACCAGGTGCCGGTGGCGCTGCTCGGCCGCGTCCAGCACGAAGCCGTAGCGCACCTCGCCGAACGACGCCGCGTCCCGTTCGACGTACGCCTGGATGATGCCGCGCACCTCGCGCGACGCCACGGCGTACTCCGACGAGTAGTGCACCGCGCCCGCGTAGGAGCGCGCCCCCACGCCCAGGCCCACCATGCCGTCCTCCTGGCAGCGGTACACCGCGCCGCGAGCGGCCGGTGCGTGCGCCGCGCGGAACATCCGCATGGACACCTGCGTGTAGCCACGCGACAGGAGGAAGTCCCGGCCGTTCCGGTAGAGCGACAGCCGCAGGTCGTCCCACGCGCGCGACTTCTTGCCCAGGAAGGTGAGGGGCCGCACGTAGAGCGGGTAGAGGTACAGCTCCTCCGGCGCGTACCGCAGCGCGGCCTCCAGCGAGTGCTGGAACGTCTCCACCGTCTGGCCCTCGATGCCGTAGATGAGGTCCAGGTTGAGCGTGGGGAAGCCCGCGCTCCGCAGCAGGTCCAGCGTGGCCTCCACCTGCGCGGTCTTCTGCGGCCGCTTCACCGCGGCGACCTCCGCCTCCAGGAAGCTCTGCACACCCATGCTCACCCGGTCCACGCCCCGGGCCTTCAAGAGCGCGACCTTGTCCGCGTCCACCGTCTCCGGCGACACCTCCACGGACATGGGCACGTCGCGCGGGTGGACGCCCAGCTCCGCCGCCAGGTCGAACACCGTCTCCAAGCCCGCGACGTCCAGCAGGGTGGGGGTGCCACCGCCGATGGCGGCGCGCGCGAACGTGGACGGCCCCAGCGCGTCCTTCACCCGGCGGGCCTCCCGCTTCAGCGCGGCGAGCCACGCCGTGACGACGTCCTCCTTGGGGCCCGCGGCGGTGAAGAGGTTGCAGAACCCGCAGCGCATCTCGCAGAAGGGCACGTGCAGGTAGAGGAACAGCGCGTCCCGCCGCTCCTTCGCCCAGACATCCTCCAGAGGCAGCGCGGGCGTGAGCGGACGGTAGGCCGTCTTGTGCGGGTAGCCGTAGAGGTACGCCACGTACGGCGTCCCTTCGAGCATCGACTCCAGGCGCGTCATGGCGCGGAGTCTACCGGCAGCACGAACTCGCCATAGGGCACCGTCCACACCACCGGGTGCCCCAGCCGGTGCCCCGTGTAGCCGTCCTCGCCGTACGCCGTGCCGTGGTCCGAGCACACGATGCAGAAGGCCGGACCGCGCCGGCGCAGCGCCTGGAACAGGGGCCCCAGCTGGCCGTCCACATACGCCAGGGCCGCCGCCTGCGTCGCCTTCGAGTCCTCCGTCGCCCCGGGCACGTAGTGCCGGTTGGGCTGGTGCAGCGCGGAGACGTTGATGAACAGGAACACCCGCTGCTCCCGGGGCAGCGCACCCAGGATCTTCACTGCGAGTGATGCCTGATTTTCCGTGGATCGGGGGTCGGTGACGCCCAGCTCCGGGGCCCAGTGCGCCTCGGAGAAGAGGCCCGGGAGCACGCGGCCCAGGGGGTTCTTCTGGTTGAAGAAGCCCGTCCCGCCAATGCACACCGTGTGATAGCCGCGCCCGGCCAGTCCGGTGACGAGGTCGGGTGCGTCCAGCACGCAGGTGCCGGGGCCCGTCGTCTCGCTGCCCTCGAAGCGCAGGGCGAAGGCTGTCTCTTATACAATCTCCGAGCCCAC
>NZ_RAVW01000481.1 GCF_003611585.1 Corallococcus exercitus
GCCTCGCGCGGGTTTCTGGGGCGGCAGCAGTCCTGCCAGCCGCTCCCATTGGGCGTCTGTCAGCTCTCCTCGGCTCATGCCCTCCTAACACCCGGCTCCCCTCGAACTATTTGCGGACACGTCCTAGTTCTCATCCCGGGTCCGGACTGGTATGACTGCACGTATGACGCTCGAAGAAGCCCAGCGACTGGTGCAGTCATTCATCCGGGCCCACGGAGGCGATGCGCAGGCCTCCGGGCTGAACGCGAAGGGATTTGGCGGCGCCGCGCTTGGCGACGCGCAGGTCTACTTCGAGCATGTGAAGGACTCGGGGGCGCTGAAGTGCAGCGCCCTCATCTACCGCTTCCGCGACGCGCCCCGTCCGGGCGTCATCGACGGCTTCCGTGACGAAGAGAAGAAGGGCACGGACGCCGGCGGCGGCAAGGTGGACTACGAGACCGAGAACAAGAGCCTCTTCCTGAGCCGCACGTACGGCGTGGTGCCGTCGGAGCAGCAGTTCAAAGAAGACGTCGACCGGCTCGTGGAAGCCAGCCTCGTGTGGGGCGACGAGGTGTTCAACCGCGTCGCGGACCGCGTCATCCCCGCGAAGTGATCAGCTCCTTTACCAGCAAGCTGCAGTGGCTGCTGTCCTCCATGGGCATGGCGCGTCCGGCGCCGTCCGCGGGCGGACCGATGACGCGCGACGCGGCCCGGCAGCTGGTGAAGTGGTACCTCCAGTCCCAGGGCGCCGGCGTCAGCGAAGGCCTCAACGAACAGGGACTGGGCGGCATGCTCAACGGCGAGGGCCAGTACGCCTTCGAGCACGTCGAGTCCCCGCCCGCGCTCAAGTGCAGCGCGCTCATCTACCGGTTCCGCGAGCCGCCCAAGCCCGGCATCATCGAGGGCTTCCGGCAGCAGCAGGAAGAGGGCACGGACACCGGCGGTGGCAACGTCGACTTCGAGCCCGGCAGCGGCAGCCTCTTCCTCACCCGCACCTACGAAGTCGTGCCGGACGGCCGCGAGTTCACCCGCGACCTGGACCGGCTGGGCAAGGCCAGCATCGTCTGGGGCAAGGACGTGCTGGACCGCGTGGCCCACAAGGTCTTCGGTACCTGAGCGGCTCCCGTGCACCGCGGGAGGCGCGCCTCATGAAGGCGCGCCCCGGGGCCGGGCGGTCCGCTACACCGACTGCATCACGTAGAACTTAAGGTACTTCCCTTCCGGGAACTGCAGGCGCACGGGGTGGTCCGGCGGCTGGTAGCGCTCCTCCACGAGCGCCAGGTCCACGCCGGCCTTGAAGCCCGCCTCGCACACGGCGCCCATGAACATGTCCCCCGTCACGCGCGCGGAGCACGACGCGGTGGCCAGCAGCCCGCCGGGACGCAGGAGCGCCAGGGCCTGCCGGTTGAGCGACGCGTAGCCGTCCACGGCCGCCTCCACCGCGCGCTGGCTCTTCGCGAAGGCGGGCGGGTCCAGGATGATGAGGTCGAAGGTGCGGCCCTCCTCCTTGAAGGACTGGATGAGGGCGAACACGTCCGCCGCCAGGAAGTCGTGCTTCGCCGCGGGCAGCCCGTTGCGCGTGAAGTTCTCCCGTGCCAGCGCGATGGCCTCCGGATCCTGATCCACGGAGAAGACGCTGTTGGCCCCGCCCAGCGCCGCGTTCACGGAGAAGCCGCCGCTGAAGCTGAAGCAGTTGAGCACGTCCCTCCCCTGCCCCAGCCGGCGGATGAGGTGGCGGTTCTCTCGCTGATCCAGGAAGAACCCCGTCTTCTGCCCCTTCCACGCGTCCACCAGGAAGATGGCGCCGCGCTCGCGGATGGGGATGAGCTCCGGGGCCTCCTCGCCCCACAGCATCTTCCCGCTGCCGCGCCCGTCGTCCTCCTCCACGTCGTCGCGCCCCACCTCGTCACGGCCGAGGATGCCCTTGAGGCCCGGGACGCCCGCCTTCAGCGCCTCCACGATGAGGGGGCGGTACGGGGTGAGGCCCGCGGAGTACAGCTTCATCACCGCCCAGCCCGCGTACAGGTCCACCACCACGCCGGGAAGGCCGTCGCCCTCGCCGTGGATGAGGCGGTAGCTGTCCGTGTCCTTCAGGTCGATGAGCGCCGTGCGCGCGGCCAGGGCACGCTGCACGCGCTGGGTGATGAAGCGCGAGTCCACCGTCTCGCGCGAGTCCCGCGTGAGCACGCGCACCGCGATGGCCGAGTGCGGGTCGTAGTACCCGCGCGCGACGAACTTCCCGTTCTCCGTCAGGTCCACCACGCTGCCGGCCGGGATTCGCGGCATGTGCTCCAGGGCCTTGCGGAACACCCACGGGTGCCCCGCGCGCAGGTGACGCCCCAGGCCCCGGGCCAGCTCCAGCTTCACGACATTCACGTTGAAACTCCTCGACTGCGGACCGTCCGGCGGCGGGCGAGGAGGGCACGCGCCAGCTCCTCGAAGCCCCGCCCCTCGGGCGCCCGGGTGATGAAGGCCGGCGGCGCATCAATGCGGTCCAGCACCGCGCGCACGTTGGCCACGCCCACGCCCAGCTTGAACGCCTGGAACATCGGAGCGTCGTTGAAAGAATCCCCCGCGTAGACGTACCGGCCGTCCGCGGGCTCCAGCTTCTCGCCCCACGCCACCTTCGCGAAGCGGCGCGACGCGGAGAGCTTGTCGAAGCGGCCCAGCCAGCAGTTGACGTGGACGGACGAACGCACCGCCGTCACGCCCCGCGCCCGCAGCAGCGACTCGATGCGGGAGGCCCCTTCGTCGCCCAGCCGGGCCTCCTCGTTGTAATCCACGGCGAGGTCCACTTCCGTGTAGCGGCTGTCCACGGACAGCCGCGCGCCGGGCACCTGGGCGAGCACGCGCTGGACCTCCTTCTCCAGTCGCTGGCGGTTGGCCACGCGCCGGGCCGGCGGCTCCAGGTACACCTTGCGCAGCTTCCCCCTGGCGTCCTTGAGGAAGAACAGCCCGCCGTTCTCCACGACGACGCCGTCCACGGGGAGCTGCCGGGCCCACGCCTCGCCCCACCCCGCCGGACGGCCGCTCACCAGCACCACACGCAGGCCGGAAGCGGACAGCTGCTCCAGGGCGCGCACGGTCTGGCTGCGCAGCTTGTGGCCCGTCGTCAGCGTGCCGTCCACGTCGGTGAAGACGCCCTGCACGCCGGACAGGTCCGCCTGCCGCAGGGGGCGCGGCTCCGCGACCTTCGCTCTGACGGCCGTCACATCACGTCCAGTTGCGCGAGCTGGGCCTGGAAGGACTCGATGGTGGAGAGCAGCTCCGGGCCCGTGAGCGTGGCGAGCTTCAGCTTGCGCGCCTTGCGCAGGAACGCGTCCATGGTCGCGTCCCGGCCATAGAGCGACTGCGCGCTGGCCGCGGCCTCCGCCAGCGCCTTGGCGGACGCGACGGGATCCTTCTTCGACTGGGCCAGCGCGCGCTCCAGGCGCACGCCGCACGCGGCCCACACCTCGCGGTCGTGGAGGATGAGCAGCTGGCGCTGGTTCACCGCGGACAGGCTCCGCACCAGTTCGTCCAGGCCTTCCGTCACCGCCAACAGCCGTCCCTGCTCCGGGGCGGATTCGAGCGCGAGCGCGCCAATCTCCGCGCGGGCCTCGACAATGTGGCGCTTGTCCTGCGCGCGCAGGTTCCGGTACGCGGCGGTGCGGCCGAAGGCGTCCAGCTCCGTCTGGAGCTGCTGCGCGTTCCAGAGCACCTCCTCCGGCTTCGCGTCACGCACCTTGTTGAGCCGCGCCGCGACGATGCGCGACAGGTCCGACGTGATGGCGCGCACCGTGACGGCCGCCTTCACCTCCGCCTCGTAGCCGGGCACCACCTGGGCGCGCGACACCTCTCCGAAGGTGCTCGCGGACTCGAAGACGAGCTGGCTCATCTGTTCGCGGTAGTCGGACCGGAAGCGTTGGATCTCCGCCAGCAGCTGCCAGCGGTCGCTCACCACGGACGGGTTGCGCATGGCCTCGCCCAGCTGGGTGATGCTCTGGGCCAGCTTCGCCATGCCCTCCTGGAGCATGCCGGGCACGTCCGCGGGGCCCTTGCGGGACGCGGACGCCTGCGGCGTGCCGGGGAACTGCTCCCGGATGACGTTGAGCAGCGCGTTGACGTCCATCACCGTGTCGCGGATGACCGGCGCCATCTCCTCCCACAGCGACAGGTCGGGGCTGGCGTCGACGACGGGCGTCTCGTACTTCACCAGGTCCAGGTCGCTCAGCCGGGAGATGGCCTGGGCCGCGGCGAGATACACCGCGCGCAGCCGCGCGGCGAAGGCGCGGTCGGGCAGCGACTGGAGGATTTGTTCGAGCCTCGGGGTCAGGGAGGCCGGCGGGGGATTCTCGGCGGCAGCGGACACGTTGCCCTCACTCTACCGCTCGACATCGCGTTCGGGGAGTTCTAGCAAGCGTCCCAGGCCCGACAGGTGGGCCGGGGAGTCCACGGAAATGATCCAGGTCTGTCTGTGGGAGGACGGCAGGGCTGTCTCGGGGGGTGAGGAGCTGCTCGACCGGCCGGGGCCCAAGTGGATCGACGTCCTGGAGCCGGACGCGGAGGTGATGGGCCGGCTGGCCGAACGCTTCCAGCTGCACCGCCTGGCGGTGGAGGACTGCCTGCACCTGGACCAGCGGCCCAAGCTGGAGGAGTACCCGCACCACCAGTTCATCGTGCTGCAGGGCTTCAGCTGCGGGTCGGACGTCACGGAGCTCACGCTGCACGAGCAGCACTTCTTCCTCGCGCAGGACTGGCTCATCAGCGTGCACGCGCTGCGGCTGCCCAGCCATGAAGCCGTCGTGCGGCGCGTGAGGGACGACCCCGCCGGCACGCTGGGCCGGGGCGTGGACGTCATCCTCTACCTGCTCACGGACGCGCTCGTGGACGCGCAGTTCCCCATCATGGACGACTTCAGCGACCGGCTGGACGACCTGGAGGACGCCATCTTCGCCCAGCCGGATCCGGAGCACCTCCAGCGCATCTTCCAGCTCAAGCGCGCGCTGGTGACGCTGCGCCGCGTGCTGTCCCCGCAGCGGGACGTGGTGGGCATGCTGTCGCGCCGGGGCATCCCGCAGATCCAGGAGAAGACGACGCTGTACTTCCGCGACGTCTACGACCACCTGGTGCGGCTGTACGAGCAGATCGACTCCAGCCGCGACGTGGTGGGCAACGTGATGGACGGCTACCTGTCCATGGTGGCCAACCGCACCAACGACATCAGCAAGCAGCTCACCATCTTCGCCACCCTCTTCCTGCCCCTGTCCTTCATCGTGGGGTTCTTCGGGCAGAACTTCGAACAGTTGACGCACCCGGGCTGGTACGCCGCCATGTGGGTGACCATGGTGGGCTTCCCCGTGGGGCTCGTGGGCTGGTTCAAGTACAAGAAGTGGATCTGACGCCGCACCCGGACGGCCTCGAGGGTCCGAGGGGAGGACGCATGCTGACGGTCGCCGTGGATGGGATTCCGCTGCACTACCGGGACGTGGGCCGGGGTTTTCCGGTGCTGCTCCTGCACGCCTTCCCGCTGGATGGCTCCGCGTTCGACCGGCAGGTGGCCGCGCTGTCCGCGCGCTACCGCTTCCTCGTGCCGGACCTGCGCGGCTTCGGGCAGAGCCGGCTGGGTGAAGGCCCCACCCAGATGCGGACGCTGGCGCAGGACGCGCTCGCGATGCTGGACGCGCTGAACATCGACGCGGCGGTGGTGGGCGGCGTGTCCATGGGCGGCTACGCGGCCCTGGCGCTCTTGCGCGAGGACCCGGGCCGGGTGCGCGGGCTGGTGCTGGCGGACACGCAGTGCACCGCGGACGACGCCGCCGGACGCGACAAGCGCGAGGCCACCGCCCAGCAGGCGCTGAAGGAAGGCACGGCGTCCGTCGTCCAGGGCCTGGTCCCCAAGCTGGTCCACGCGGGGCCGGAGTCCCCGGTGGGCCGCGAGGTGATGAAGCTGGGGCTGGCCGTCCCGCCGGAGTCCATCGCCGCCGCGCAGCGGGGCATGGCGCTGCGGCTGGACAGCAAGGACCTGCTCGCGCGCTACGCGGGGCCCGCGCTCGTCGTGGTGGGCGAGCACGACACGGTGACGCCCCTGGCGAAGGCGAAGCAGATGGCGGACCTGGTGCAGGGCGCGCGGCTGGAGGTCATCCCCGGCGCGGCGCACCTGCCCAACCAGGAACAGCCGGAGGCCTTCAACACGGTGCTGGACAGCTTCCTCTCGTCGCTGGCCTGATGGGCGTCCCCGTCCATAGCCAGGGAAGTGCGCGATGAGGAAGCCCCCCGCCCCGGAAGCCATGTACCTGCCCGACGTCGAGTCGCACGAGTCCGACGGGCACTACGGGAAGATGATCGCCATGGCGCGGGCCGGGGGCATGACGCCGCCGGGCATCTGGCACCTGTTCGCGTTCAAGCCGCGCATGACGGACGCGCTGTCCGCCTTCACGCACGAGGTGATGCGCGGCCCGTCCCCGCTGTCCGCCGGGCTGCGGGAGCTCATCGCCGCGTACACGTCGCGGCGCAACGCCTGCGTGTTTTGAACGGGCTCCCACGCCGCGGTCGCGGCGGAATTGCTGGGCAGCACGGAGCGCGTCCAGGCGGTGCTGGACGATGTGAGGACGGCCCCCATCCCGGAGGCCGAGAAGGCGTTGTTCGCCTTCGTGGACCGGCTCAACGACGCGCCCGGAGACGTGCGCCGCGAGGACGTGGAGCGACTGAAGGCCGCCGGCTGGACGGACGAGGCTGTCTACGACGCGGTCTCCGTCTGCGCGCTGTTCAACTTCTACAACCGGTGGATTGACGGCACCGGCGTCCAGGGCCTCTCACCGGCCATGTACGAGCGGTCCGCGAAGCGCATGGCCGCGGGCGGCTACCTGCCCGCGCCGCCCCCAGGC
>NZ_RAVW01000482.1 GCF_003611585.1 Corallococcus exercitus
CCCCGAGCCCGAGCCCCGCCCCGAGCGCCGCATGCGCTCCCCCGAACGCCGCTGACTGGACGCGGCCCTGAGCGGACGCATATGGGTAGGCCCATGCGAGCGACCCGGTCATGGCTGGCCCTCCTCATCGCGGGAATCGCGCTGACGGGCTGTGCGAAGCACGTGGACACCCGGGTGGCCGGGGACGACGACGCGGCCATCGACGGCATCGAGGCCCGCCTCGACGAGCTCCGGGCCCGCGAGCAGGGCGACGACCTGACATGCGCGCAGCAGTGCGACGTCTCCGCGAAGACGTGTGCCACGGCGGAGGAGCTCTGCGGCCTCGTGGAGCAGCAGGCGGACCGGGACGACCTCCCGCCGCGCTGCGCCAGGGCGCGCGAGCAGTGCGCGGGCGCGGGTGACGGCTGCGCGCGGTGTCAGGCGCCCTGAAGAACCGCCCATGCGTCGCCTCTGACTCCGTGCCTATGATGGGCCGGATTGAGGAGCCTCCCCATGATGACCCGTCTCTCGCTGATGCTCGCTGCTTCGTCGCTCGTGCTGGCGGCCCCTGCCCTCGCGGAGGACGACGGCCTGACGCCGGAGAAGGTGGCGGCCATCCAGCGCGATGAGGCCGCGGCCCAGGCGAAGGTGAACGCCGACTACGGCAACCGGAAGCCGTCGGAGATGACCAACGCCGAGCGCGGCCAGGCCATCCGCGACCAGCAGAAGGAATCCGCCAAGGTCATGGAGAAGCACGGCGTCTCCGCGAAGGAGTTCGCCAACTTCACGGCCCGGATGACGCCCGAGGACAACCAGCGCGCCGCCAACGAAGCCAAGAGGCTGGAGGACAAGGCCAAGGCGGAGAAGGAAGCCGAGGCCAAGAAGCGCAAGGGCGATGGCGAGGTCCACATCCAGCAGGGCTTCAGCGACGCGGACCCCGTGGAGCTGGAGTCCGAGGAGGGCGCGGAGCCCTCCGTGGACGTCGACGGCAGCCTGGACAGCAGTGCGTCGGCGGCTGCGCCGGTCGTGGACATTGGCTCCAGCGCCGGCACGGTGAAGAAGTCCTTCACCCGCAAGTCGTCCAAGTCCTCGCGCCGCGGCAGGTAGCCCCCCGCCGCGACGGCCGTCCTCCGCCAGGGCCGTCAGCGGCCCCTGGAGGCCAGCTCCCGCGACCGCGCCTGCCACACCTCATCGTAGGGGCAGGAGCAGTCGGTCTCCTCCGGCTCCGGGTAGGCGTAGGTCTGGCCTTTGTAGTTGCGGAACAGGGTCTCCCGCTCGCCCCGCTCGATGACGTAGTCGGGCTGGAGGGTGACCTTCCCTCCCCCACCCGGCAGATCCACCGCGAGGTGCGGCACCGCGAGCCCGCTGGTGTGGCCGCGAAGCTGCTGGAGGATCTCCAGTCCCTTGGCGATGGGCGTGCGCAGGTGCTCGCATCCTTCCGCCACGTCCATCTGGTGCAGGTAGTACGGCCGCACGCGGCTGCGCAGGAGCACGTGCGACAGCTCCTTGATGATGCGCGCATCCGAGTTGAGCTGCCGCATCAGCACCGCCTGGTTCTCCACCGGCACGCCATGGTCCACCAGCCGCTCGCACGCCTCACGGGCCTCGGGCGTCACTTCCTTCGGGTGGTTGAAGTGGGTGATGACGTAGACGGGCGCGTACCGGCGCAGCAGGCGCGCCAGTGAGTCCGTGACGCGCATGGGCAGCACCACCGGCACCCGCGTCCCGATCCGGATCATCTCCACGTGGGGAATCTCGCTCAGCGGCGCGAGCAGCGACTCCAGCCGCTCTTCGCTCAGCAGGAACGGATCTCCCCCAGAGATGAGCACGTCGCGCACCTCCGGGTGGCTGCGCACGTAGTCGATGCCCCGGCGCATCTGGTCCTTTGTGAGCTCCGCCTCGCCGCCCTTGGTGATGCGCCGCCGCGTGCAGTGGCGGCAGTAGACCGAGCACGTATCGAGGGCCAGGAACAGCACCCGGTCCGGATACTTGTGGACGATGCACTCCTCCGGGCGCGTCTTGTCCTCGCCGAGCGGATCCTCCAGCTCCCCGGGCCGCACCCGGGCCTCCGCGCGCACCGGAATGGACTGCATGCGCACCGGGCACGACGCGTGCTCCGGGTCGATGAGCGACAAGTAGTACGGGCTGATGCCAATCCGGAACAGCGAGGACGTCTCCTGCACCCCGGCGCGCTCCTCCGGGGTCAGGCGCACGTAGCGCTCCAGCTGCTCCAGGTTGCGCACCGAGTGACGCTGCTGCCAGCGCCAGTCCGTCCACTCCGCGTCGGTCGCGGACGGGAACAACCGGGCCCGTCCCTCGGCACTGAGCGAAGGACGGGGGGACGACATGGGCGCCGTCCCGCCCGCGGAGGAGTCCATCACGCTGCCTTGGGCTGGTCCCGCCACCACGCCTGGCCGGCCTCCGGCAGCGTGTCGATGGGATCGAAGTACTCGTACTTCCGCTCAAGTGCGCCGGGGTCGTTCGCTTCCACGCTCGTGCGGTAGTTCTTGGTCCAGTAGGAGATGCCGCGCTCGCGGTCGTACTCCGCCACCTGGTGGATCCACCGCTTCCCCACGAACGGCACGTCACAGACGATGCGCGGCGTGGCGAAGCCCGGCATGTAGCCCATGATGTCGTGCTGGAGCTTCTGCGCCTGCGCCACCGACAGCCGCCAGTGCTCGCTGTTGGGGATCATGTCGCACATGTAGAAGTAGTACGGCAGGATCTTCGCGTGGTCGAGCAGCGTGAAGCACAGGTCCAGGAGCGCCTTGGGACTGTCGTTCACCCCGCGCAAGAGCACGCCCTGGTTGCGCACGTCGCGGAAGCCCATGTCGAGCAGCTTGCGCACCGCCTTGCCCACCAGCGGCGTGAGCTGCTGCGCATGGTTCACGTGCGTGTGCAGCGCCAGGTCCACGCCGCGCTCCACGGCCTTCTTCGCCAGCCGGTCCAGCCCCGCCAGGACGCTGTCCTGGAGGAAGTGCTGCGGCAGCGCCATGAGCCCCTTGGACGCCAGGCGGATGTCGCGGATGTTCGGGATGTCCATCAGCGCGCTGACGAACGGCTCCAGCGCCTGGATGGGCAGGTTCGCGATGTCGCCGCCGGACACCACCACGTCGCGCACGGTGGGCGTGCGGCGCAGGTAGTCCAGCATCTGCTCGTAGCGCTCCTTCTGCCCCGTCGCGAACTTGTGCTTGGAGACCTGCGGGACGTCATTGCCCACCAGGTCCATGCGCGTGCAGTGGCCGCAGTACTGCGGGCACGTGGGCAGCATCTCCGCCAGCACCTTCGTCGGATAGCGGTGCGTCAGGCCCTCGACGACCCACATGTCCGCCTCGTGGAGGCTGTCACGGCTGGCGCGCGGGTGGTTGGGCCAGTCCGTGCGGCGGTCGGCGAGCGCCGGCAACATGTACCTGCGGACCGGGTCGCTCCACAGGTCCTCCAGGTTCATGGTGTTGAGCATCTGGGGCGGGACGAGGATGGACATCGTCGCCCGCTCCTTCTGGTCCAGCTCCATGCTCGCGGCCAGGTCGTCCGGCAGCAGCTCTCCGAGCGTCGCCTTCAGCTCGCGCAGGTTCTTCACGGTGTGCTTGCGCTGCCACACCGAGCTCTCCCACTCCGCCGCGGTGACGTCCTTGTAGCCCGGGATGCGACGCCAGTCGGGCTCCACGAACTCCTTGCGAAGGGGATAGGTGAACGGCTGCTGCGCGGGGCCAGCGTCGGGCTTGCCTCGAGTGGACGTCGTGCTCATGAACACATCACCTCAACGTAAGGAGCGTCGTGGGCGAGGCGTCATAGCCTGCCCCCTGACATCCCTGCTCAACAATCGCCGAGGGCACAAGATGCCCGATGGCGCAGTGCGTCCGTTCACTCCACCTTGACGTTGATGAGCTTGGTCAGGTTCTCCGCATCGATGACCACCACCTGGGGCTTGGTCGACTTGCCGTTGAGCTTGAAGACGACCTTGCGCTTGCCCACCGGCAGGGACAGCGGATTGCCCAGCGTCACGGGAGTCAACCGACCCGTGTTCTTCCCATCCACCCAGATTTGAGCGCCCGTCGGAGACGTGCTGCAGGCGAACTTGCCCATCGCGGCGGCGGCCGGCTTCGGCGGAGGAGGCTTCGGGGTGGGCGGGGGCTTCGGGGTGGGCTGCGCCACGGCCACGGGCGGGGTCTTCGGCTTCGGCTCCGGAGGCGGGGTCTTCGGCTTCGGGTCAGGCGGCGGAGCTTCGGCCACCATGTCCACGGGGACACGCACCTCGGTGTCGCCGTTGGACGTGAAGTCGCCGGAGAACGGCTTGTAGCCCGCGCGCTTCGCCGTGAAGGTGTACTTCTTGCCCATCTCCAGGTCGCCGAGCTTCGCCCCGGGCAGCTTGCCCAGGGACTTTCCGTCGACGGTGATCTCCGCGCCCTCCTGTCCCTCGAACAGGGCCGTAAACACCTTCGGCGCGGGCGGCTCGACGGGCTTCTCCGGCGTCGTCGGAGGCGGCTCCGGCGTCGTGGAAGGCGGCGTGTTCTCGACCACCGGAGGCGGGGCCGTGGGCTCCGCGGGCTTGGGCTCCGGAGGCTTGGGCTCCGGAGGCTTGGGAGGCGGCGCTTCCGCTCTCAGGCTGAGGAGGATGGGGGCCGCCGCCTGTCCGGCGGTGACCTCGATCTGCTGCGTCACGGGCTGGTAGCCCGGAGCGGACGCGGTCACGTTGTGCAAGCCCGCGGAGAGCTCGATGACCTGGTTGGCGTTCACCGTCTCCCCGTCCACGAGGACGGTGGCCCCCACGGGCGCGACGAAGTTCACGGAGCCCGTGGACGCGCCACGCACCGCGAAGATCACGCCCACGACGAGGAGCAGGGCCACGCCCGCGGCCACGCCGATGATGGCGGGCTTGGGCAGCGGCTTCTTCGGTCCGGCGGGGGCCTTGGGCTTGGCCTTGGCCTCGACTTTGGCGGCCGGAGCCGGCTTCGCCATCTTGGAAGCCTTCTGGGGGATGGTCGCCGGGCCATCGGCCTCGTCGTCGTAGGGCGGCTCCTCGCCATCCTGCCCCTCGTCCCCGTAGTCCTCCTGGTCGTCCCGCTCGAACTCGTCGCCCTGCTCGTCGTAGGCGCCTTCCGGGTCCTCCGCCTCCGCCGCCTGGGGGCGCAGGCCGTTGTGGCGCGCGCCCACCGGGAGGGTGATGTTGCCAGTGGTCTCCTCTTCCTCGGGCTCCAGCACCGGAGCGGCCGAGCCACCACGGGAGCGCGAAGGCGGCGCTGTCGGCGCAGGACCAATCATGGTCGCGCCCGCGTAGGCCTCCCCACCCTCGTCCCCGATGATGACCTGGGACTTGGGACCGCTCTTGCCCTTGCCGTTTCTGCCTTCGTCCTGGGCGAAGGGAGAAGCACTGGTGTGGTGCCCGGCCCGGTCGATGGGGTTCTCCGAACGGCCGGTGATGCTGTCGTCCACGACGACACTGCTGTCGGCGATCCGCGTCTCCGGGGCGCGGAACGTGTGCGTGGAGTCCACGATCTGCGTCTTGTCCGCGGCGCCATCCATCTCCGCCAGTTCTTCAGCGGAAGGAGGCGGGATGTAGCCAGGCGCGGGCTGAGCGGGCGCCGTGGACGCGCGGCCCGCGGGAGAGCCAGAAGCCGACGGCGCGGGGGACTTCTTCTGCGCGGTCGCGCGGGGCGCCGCGACCGGGGGCGGAACCGTCACGCCCGAGTGCTCGATCTGGTCCGGGCGCTCGACGGAGGCATAGCGCTCCATCTTCTCCGCCTCACGGAGCATGTCCTCGGCGAAGGCCTCCTTCATGAAGCCGGACAGGTGCTTCGACGAGTAGATGGCGTCCCCCGCGAGGAGGAAGCGCATCAGGTCCTCCTGCAGGTCCGACGCCCACTGGTAGCGGTCCTCGGGCTCGCGAGCGAGCGCCTTGAGGACGACCTTCTCCAGGCCCGCGGAGATGTTCGGATTGAACTCGCGCGGCAGCGGGATGTCCGCGTTGCGCACCTTCTCCAGCGTGGAGAAGTCCGACTCGCCCACGAAGAGCTTCTCGCCCGTGAGCATCTCGTAGAGCAGCACGCCGACCGCGAAGATGTCGCTGCGCCGGTCGATGGGCATGCCCCGGACCTGCTCCGGGCTCATGTAGCCGAACTTCCCCTTGAGGATGCCAGCCTGCGTCTTCTGCGAGCGGTTCGCGGCCTTGGCGATGCCAAAGTCGATGATCTTCACCTCGCCTTCGTACGAGACGAGGATGTTCTGCGGAGACACGTCGCGGTGGATGATGTGCAGGTCCTGGCCGCGCGCGTCCTTCTTGCGGTGGGCGTAGTCCAGGCCCTCACACATCTTGGAGACGATGAACACCGCCTGTGCGGTGGGCATGATCTCCTTGCGGCGGCGGTAGCGCTCCAGGAGCGTGCGGACGTCACGGCCCGCCACGTACTCCATGGCGATGAAGTACGTGTCCTCGTGCTTCCCGAGCTCGTGGATGTGCACGATGTTGGCGTGGTTCAGCTGAACGCTGATCCGCGCCTCGTCGATGAACATCGTGATGAACTCGTCATCCTCCGCCATCGTCGGAAGGATCTTCTTGATGGCGAGGATGCGCTCGAAGCCTTCGACGCCAAAGGCCTTCGCGATGAAGACCTCGGCCATGCCGCCGACGTTGATGCGCTCGAGGAGCAGGTACTTCCCAAAGAAGGTCGGCTTCTTCATCTCGCGGGGCTGCCCGGCGCCGGCGAGTACGGACCGCGGCAGGCGGTGCGCAGACCGGGGGGAGCAGAGACTCTAGATCCAGTGGGAACGCCGGTCAAACATCCACGATGACGCGATTCCCCAAGGAATCCGAGAACTTGGCGTTACCTTGCCCCAGAACTGACCCACCCACCTCCCCACGTCGACCC
>NZ_RAVW01000483.1 GCF_003611585.1 Corallococcus exercitus
GGGTGGGGGCTCGCGCGCGGACGGCGTGGACGCGGCGCTGGACGCGGCGCGCAGCCGCGTGTGCACGCACCTGGGCGTCGAGTCCTGAGCCGACCATGATCCTCTACGACGCGACGACCATCCACACGGCTCCCTTCCCCGACACGGCGGAAGGGCGCGGCCTGAGGAGCTTCCTCGTCCCGCTGGTCCAGCACGGCCCCGGGCCGTGGTTCGAGGACCGCGCGCGGATGTTCGTGCTGGGGCTGGACGACCTGCTCATCCCGCTGTCCGTCACCGACGGCACCTTCGGCAACTCGGTGCTGTATTCGGTGTACGAGCGCTTCATCGGCAGTCAGCGCAAGGCCATCCGGACCGGAAACTGGAAGCCCCTGGCCGGCTTCGCCGCCAGCAGCGCGCTCTGGGGCGTGGGCGCGGTGATGAAGACCCTGCGCCTGGACAAGGCCGTCCAGGTGGACTGCTGGCCCAGCCTGCGCAACGCGGGCGCGAACCTCACGGAGGACCAGGCGCGGCGGCTGACGGAGTTCCTCACCACGCGCTTTCCGGACCACGCCCCCTACTTCCTCGCGGTGAACCCCGTCACGCACGCGGCCCTGCTCAACCACCTCCAGGCGCAGGGCTACGACTTCGCGTACATGACGCACACGCGGATGATGCTCCCCTTCGAGCCGGAGCTGGAGCGGCGCGTCCGGGAGAACCGGCGGCGCGACGCGCGGCTGCTGGAGCCGTCCGGCTACCGCGTGGTGGACGCCCGGGAGCTTCCCGGCTGCGCGCCCCGGCTGGCGGAGCTGTACCGGCGGCTGCACCGGGAGAAGTACGCCACCAACCCGCCCATCAGCGTCACGTACATGGAGGAGATGCTGGCGGGCTCGCTGCTGGACGTGCGCGCGCTGGTGAAGGACGGCCGCGTGGACATGTTTTACGCCACGGTCGTGGTGAACGGCGTCATGTTTTCGCCCGTCTCCGGCTACGACACGTCGCTGCCTCAGGAGGTGGGCCTGTACCGGTTGATCAACAACCTGCTGATGCGCGACGCGCAGGCGCGGGGCGTGATGCTGGAGACCGGCGGCGGCGC
The DNA here is from genome assembly GCF_003611585.1 of Corallococcus exercitus. Lineage (GTDB taxonomy): Bacteria > Myxococcota > Myxococcia > Myxococcales > Myxococcaceae > Corallococcus > Corallococcus exercitus. The sequence goes on from NZ_RAVW01000483.1 coordinate 1,073, forward strand.
GGACCCCTTCAAGACGCTGCGCGGGGACCGGCCGGTGCCGCGCTACAACGCCGTGTACCTGCGCCACCTGCCGTCCTGGCGACACACCCCGTGGCGGCTGGCGATGAAGGTGGGCAACGAGCAGCTGCTGCCCTTCAGCCGCAAGCGCCTGCACGCCGTGGACGGCGAGGCGAACGTCGTGGGCTTCGACCGCGTCCCGGAGGTCTTCGCGCCCACCCTCCCCACGCCCCGCGAGGCCACGGCGCGGCAGGAGCAGGAGCTGACGGAGCTGGAGCAGGACCTGGCGCGGACGGAGGTCTTCAGCGGCAACGAGCGCGTGCGGCACCTGGGCGCGCTGCGCAAGCGCCTGGAGGACGAACAGCTGCCGCCCGCGCGGGTCGCGCCCCTGTTGGAGCGCTGGGAGCACCTGTCGCACGCGCCCCAGGCCGACAAGAAGGAGAAGCGCAAGGCGCAGCGGGCCGTGCGCGCGGAGCTGGCGCGGCGCCTGCTGGAGACCGCGACCACCGTGGGGGACACCACCGTGGTGTGTCACCACCTGGGGGACGGGCTGGACTTCCAGCCACGCACCCTGGCGGAGCAGCTGCGCAAGGGGACCGGCTCCATCGCGGTGGTGTTGACGTCCACGCGGGATGGCACCCTGGAGCTGGTCACCGCGCTGGCGCCGCCGCTGGTGGAGCGCGGCCTGGAAGCACGGCGGCTCTTGGAGCAGATGGTCCCCCCGGGGGGCGCCGGCAGGGAAGGGGGGGCGGAGCTGGCCTGGGCGGAGGCGGCCCTCCCCGATGACGACGTGAGCGCGGTCCTGGAGCGGGCCCGCGCGGTCCTTCACACCCGGCTGTCCATTCCGACCTAGCCGCAGTCCTTTCACGACAGCAGCCAGACCCCTTGAGCGACCGGCACCCCCGGCGCCCGCAGCGAGGTGCGTTCCGATGGCGACGACCCCGGAAGAGAAGCGCGCGAAGCTGGCCCGACTGCTGGCGGCCAAGGCCCGGGGGGCGCGCAGGGCCCCCGCGTCCTTCTCCCAGGAGCGGATGTGGTTCCTGGACCAGTGGAGCCCTGGCAGCGCGCTCTTCAACATGCCCGCGGTGGTGCGCCTCACGGGCGCGCTGGACCCGGACGCGCTCGAGCGGGGCCTCCAGGCCCTGGTGGAGCGCCATGAGCCCCTGCGCACGACGCTGCGCGAGGAGGAGGGGCGGCCCGTCCAGGTCATCGCCCCGTCGCTCGTGCTGAGGCTGGAGCGCGAGGACCTGCGCGGCGTGCCGGAGGCGGAGCGCGAAGCGCACGCGTGGAGGGCCGTCACCCGCGACGCCCAGCGCCCCTTCGTCCTGTCCGAGGGACCGCTGGCGCGCGCCACGCTCTATGCGCTGGCGGAAGAGGAGCACCTGCTGCTGCTCAACCTCCACCACGCCATCGCGGACGGCTGGTCCATGGGCGTCCTCGTGCGCGAACTGGCGGCCGTCTACGCCGCGGCCCGGGCGGGCACGAGCGCCAGGCTGGAGGCGCTGCCCCTGCAGTACGCGGACTTCGCGGCGTGGCAGCGCGCGACGCTCCAGGGCGAGGCGCTGGAGTCCCAGCTGGCCTGGTGGCGCGGGAAGCTGGATCCCGACGCGCGCCTGGAGCTGCCGGCGGACAAGGCGCGGCCGGCGACGCTGGGCTCGGCGGGCGCGCGGCAGTTCCTCACGCTGCCGCGGGAGCTCACCCAGGCGCTGCGGGACTTCAGCCAGCGCCACGGCACCACGCTCTTCGTGGTGTGGGTGTCCGCGTTCCTGTCGCTGGTGTACCGCTACACGGGGCAGGAGGACGTGGCGCTGGGCACGCTGGTGTCGGGCCGGGACCGCGCGGAGCTGGAGGGGCTCATCGGCCTGTTCATCAACACCCTGGTGCTGCGCACGCCGCTGTCCGGCCGGCTGCGCTTCCGCGAGCTGATGGCCCGGGTAGGGGACACGGTATCGGAGGCCCAGGCGCACCAGGGCGTCCCGTTCGAGAAGCTGGTGGAGACGCTCAAGCCCGAGCGCAGCTCCAGCCACCTGCCGCTGTTCCAGGTGATGGTCATCCACCAGAACGCGCCCGGCGCGGTGCTCCAGCAGGAGGGCCTCACGCTGGAGGTGCTGCCCGTCACCACCGACACGACGAAGCACGACCTCACCCTCTACGCCACGGAGCTGCCCCAGGGCCTGCGCCTGTCCGCCGAATACAGCACCGACCTGTTCGAGGCGCCCACCCTGGCGCGACTGCTCGCGCACCTGCGCACGGTGCTGGTGGGCGCGCTGGCCGCGCCGGACACCGCCCTGCGCGACCTGCCCCTGCTCTCCGAGGCGGAGCGCCGTCAGCTCCTGGTGGACTGGCACGGCGCGCGGCAGGCGTACCCGGAGCAGGAGGACCTGGCGTCGCTCTTCGAGGCGCAGGTGGCGCGCACACCGGACCGGGTGGCGCTCGCGTTCGGGGACGCCACGCTCACCTACGCGCAGCTGGAGGCGCGGGCCAACCAGCTTGCGCACCAGCTGCGGGAGTGGGGCGTGGGCCCGGAGTCGCGCGTGGGCGTGTGCCTGGAGCGCTCGCTGGAGCTGGTGGTGTCACTGCTGGCGGTGCTCAAGGCGGGCGGGGCCTACGTGCCCTTCGACCCGGGCTACCCGGCGCAGCGCCTGACGTGGATGTTCCAGGACGCGCGCCCCACGGTGCTGCTGGCGCAGGAGCACCTGGTGCCCGGGCTGCCGCCCCACGGGGCGCGCGTGGTGTGCGTGGACGCGGAGGCGGAGGCGCTGTCGCGCCTGCCCGCGCATGCGCCCGCGCGCCAGCCGCTGCCGGACGCGCTCGCGTACATCATCTTCACCTCCGGCAGCACGGGCCGCCCCAAGGGCGCGATGAACGCGCACCGGGGCGTGTGCAACCGCCTGCGCTGGATGCAGGCGGAGTACCGCCTGGGCGCGGACGACGTGGTGCTCCAGAAGACGCCCTTCAGCTTCGACGTGTCGGTGTGGGAGTTCTTCTGGCCGCTGATGACGGGCGCGCGGCTGGTGGTCGCCCGGCCCGGCGGCCACCAGGAGCCCGCGTACCTCGCGCGGCTCATCCGCGAGGCGGGGGTCACCACGCTGCACTTCGTGCCGTCCCTGCTCCAGGTGTTCCTGGAGGAGCCGGAGGCGCGCGGCTGCGCGTCGCTGCGCCGCGTGGTGTGCAGCGGCGAGGCGCTGCCCCTGGAGCTCAAGGAGCGCTGTCTCCAGGTGCTGCCGCACGCGGGCCTGCACAACCTCTACGGCCCCACGGAGGCGGCCGTGGACGTGACGTACTTCGCGTGCACGCCCGGCGACGGTCGGCGCTCGGTGCCCATTGGCCGGGCGGTGGCGAACACGTCCATCCTCATCCTGGATCCGGTGTTCCAGCCGGTGCCGGTGGGCGTGGCCGGGGAGCTGTACATCGGCGGCGTGCAGGTGGGGCGCGGCTACCAGTCCCGGCCGGACCTCACCGCGGAGCGCTTCCTCCCGGATCCGTTCAGCGCCCTGCCTGGCGCGCGGATGTACCGCACGGGGGACGTGGCGCGCTGGCTGCCGGACGGCGAGGTGGAGTACCTGGGCCGCGCTGACTTCCAGGTGAAGGTGCGTGGCCTGCGCATCGAGCTGGGGGAGATAGAAACCGCGCTGGAGCAGCACCCCACCGTGCGCCAGGCGGTGGTGCTGGCCCGCGAGGACGTGCCCGGCGACAAGCGGCTGGTGGCCTACGTCGCGGGCCGGGCCGGCGCGGCCGTGGACGTGGACGGGCTCAAGGCGTCGCTCCAGGCGAGGCTGCCGGAGTACATGGTGCCGCCGTCCTTCGTGGTGCTGGACGCGCTGCCGCTCAGCCCCAACGGCAAGGTGGACCGCAAGGCGCTGCCCGCGCCCACGCTGGAGCGCGCGGCGCAGGAGGCGCGCGTCCCGCCCCAGACGCCCACGGAGGAGGCCATCGCCGCGCTGTTCGGGGAGCTGCTGGGGGTCGCGGACGTGGGCGCGCGGGACGACCTGTTCCGGCTGGGCGGCAACTCGCTGCTGGCCACGCGCGTGCTCGCGCGGCTGCGCGCGCGCTTCGGCGTGGAGCTGTCGCTGCGCGTCCTCTTCCAGCACCCCACCGTGCGGCAGCTCGCGCGGTGCGTGGACGACGCGCGCGCGGGCACCGCTGCCCCGGTGGAGCGCGCCGCGCCGGCCCGGGAGCGCCACCCGGTGCTCCCGCTCACCGAGGACACCGTGCCGGAGGACACCGGCGGCCCGCCCGAGCGCGAGCCCGGGGCCCCCGTCCTCTCCGCCGAGGAGCGGCACCGCGTGCTGGTGACCTGGAACGACACCGCGGAGGACTTCCCTCGCGACGCGTGCCTGCACCACCTGGTGGAGGCCCAGGCGCGGCGCACGCCGGACGCGGTGGCGGTGGTCGCCGGCCCGGTGCGGCTCACCTACCGCGAGCTGGAGCAGCGCGCCGGGCGCCTGGCGCGGCGGCTGCGGGCCCTGGGCGTGGGCCCGGAGGTCCGCGTGGGCCTGTGCGTGGAGCGCAACGCCGACATGGTCGTGGGCATGCTGGGCATCCTCAAGGCGGGTGGGGCGTACGTGCCGCTCGACCCCACGTACCCGCGGGAGCGGCTGGCCTTCCTGCTGGAGGACGCACACGGCCCCGCGCTCGTGGCGCACGCGCACCTGGTGCCCGCGCTGCCCGCGCACACCTGCCAGGTGGTGTGCCTGGAGGACGACGGGGAGGCGCTGGGCCAGGCGCCCCCGGACGCGTCCCTCACGCTCGCGCCCCTGCCGGAGAACCTGGCCTACCTCATCTACACGTCGGGCAGCACCGGGCGGCCCAAGGGCGTGGCCATCCCGCACCGCGCGGCGGTGGCCTTCCTCACCTGGGTGCACGGCGTGTTCTCCGCGGAGGAGCTCCAGGGCGTGCTCGCGTGCACGTCGCTCAACTTCGACCTCTCCGTCTTCGAGGTCTTCGCCCCACTGACCCGGGGAGGCCGCGTCATCGTCGCGCGCAACGCGCTGCACCTGGCGGAGCTGCCCCAGGCGTCGGAGGTGACGCTCGTCAACACCGTGCCCTCCGCCATGGCGCAGCTGTTGCGGCTGGGCGCGCTGCCGCCCTCGGTGCGCACCATCAATCTGGCGGGCGAGGCGCTGACCGCGTCGCTCGCGCGGCAGGTGTACGACACGCCCACGGTGCAGCGGCTCTACAACCTCTATGGCCCGTCGGAGGACACCACCTACTCCACCTTCGCGCGCGTGCGACCGGGCGAGGTGCCGCCCATCGGCCGGCCGCTGTCCAACACCCGCGCCTACGTGCTGGACGCGGACCTGCGGCCGGTGCCCGTGGGCCAGCCCGGGGCGCTGTACCTCGCGGGCGAGGGCCAGTCGCGCGGCTACCTCCACCGGCCGGACCTCACCGCGGAGCGCTTCCTGCCGGAGCCCTTCGGTCCGCCGGGCTCGCGCATGTACAAGACGGGGGACCGCGTGCGCTACCGCCCCGACGGCGCGCTGGAGTACCTGGGCCGCGACGACTTCCAGGTGAAGGTGCGCGGCTTCCGCATCGAACTGGGTGAGGTGGAGGCCGCCGTGCAGGCCGCCCCCGGCGTGCGCGAGGCCGTGGTGCTGGCGCGCGAGGACGTGCCCGGCGACAAGCGACTGGTCGCCTACGTCGTCGCCCGGGACGGGCACACGCTGGACGCGGCGGCGCTCAAGGACGGGCTGCGCCGCACGCTGCCGGAGTACATGGTGCCCACGGCCTTCGTGGTGCTGGACGCGCTGCCGCTCAACCC
>NZ_RAVW01000484.1 GCF_003611585.1 Corallococcus exercitus
GGAGGGGGCTTCCCGGCACGCGTCGGGTGGCGGGGGCGGACGCGGCGCTCCGCCACTCCGCCCCCCGGAATCAACCGGCGGCCACCTCGCGCAGGCTGTCCTCCACGCCGGCGAGCAGCAGGTCCAGGTCCGCGTCCGGGATGTTGAGCGCGGGGGCGATGTAGACCGTGTTGCCCATGGGGCGAAGGTACAAGCCCCGGCGGCGAGCGGCCTCGTACACGCGCCAGCCGCTGTCGGCGAAGTAGCCTCCGCCGCCCAGGTCCACCGCGCCCACCATGCCCACCGCGCGCGGGCGCACGAGCCCGGGGAGGGTGGCGGCCATGCGCTCGAAGGCGGCCTTCACGCGCGGCGCCTTGCGCTGCACCTGCCCCAGCACGTCCTCGTCGCGGTACACGGCCAGCACCTCGCGCGCCACGGCCGCGCCCAGCGGGTTGCCGCAGTACGAGTGCCCGTAATAGAGCGCCCGGTCCTTCGCCCCCAGGAAGCCCTGGAAGATGCGCTCCGACGCGAGCGTGGCGGCGAAGGGCAGCAGGCCCCCGCTGAGCGCCTTGGCCAGGCACAGCAGGTCCGGCACCACGCCGGCCAGGTCCACTGCGAAGCGCGCGCCGGTGCGGCCCATGCCGGTGAAGACCTCGTCGGCGATGAGGAAGGTGTCCACCGCGCGGGTGGCCTCGCGCACCTCGCGCACGAAGTCTGGCGACGACATCCACATGCCCGCCGCGCCCTGGATGACGGGCTCCAGGATGACGCCGGCGATGCCGTCCGGATCCGCCGCGAGCGCGGCCTTCACCTGCGCCAGCGCGCGAGCGTGGCCGTCGGGTTCGGCCGGTGACGGCACGTGCACCACGTCGAAGAGCAGCGGGCCGAACACGTCGCGGAACTCGTGTACGCCGCCCACGCTGGTGGCGCCGATGGTTTCTCCGTGGAACGCGCCGGTCAGCGTGATGAAGCGGGTGCGGCGGGGACGGCCGTTCTGCGCCCAGTACTGCGCGGCCATCTTGATGGCCACCTCCACCGCGGTGCTGCCGTTGTCCGAATAGAAGACGCGCGACAGCTTCTGCCCCGAGGGCACGTCCGCCCGGTCCGCGCCCGGGGCAATCGCGGTCAACTCCGCGCCCAGCCGGGCCGCCGGGCCGTGGGTGATGCCCGCGAGGGAGACGTGGGCCAGGCTGCCCAGTTGCTCGGTGAGTGCGTGCACGAGGCGCGGGTGGCGGTGTCCCAGGGTGGACACCCACCAGGACCCATTGGCGTCCAGGTAGCGCTGGCCGTCCGCGTCATGGAGCCAGACGCCCTCCGCGCGGACGATGACCAGCGGATCCGTCTTCGCGATGTACTGCTCCATGGCGGTGTAGGGGTGCCAGACGTGCTGCTTGTCGAGTCCGACGAGGGTTGCCCGATCCACGGTGGAGGCTCCTGGGCGCGAAGGGGAGTGAAGCCCGGGTGACGCGCCGCGTGCCCTTCTGCCCTCCTTTGGGGATGGCCCGCAACGTCGCGGTGCGGCGCGTGGGACGGAGGCGAATGGGTGGCCGTACGGGGGCTTATCCGCCAGCGGACAGGTGGGGGAATGGGACGCTCAATGGCGTGCGTCCGGGACGGGACGGAGGGGCAGGGGCGGTGCCGACGACGTGGGGAGCGCTGACATTGCCGTGACAGCGGGGGTGTTAGCCCTGTGTCTGTCAGCACGGGAGAGTCATGGCCATCGTCATCTTCTTCATCAGTCACTGGCTGCTCTGCGTCTTCTTCCAGAGCTTCTTCCAGCACCGTTACGCGGCGCACCGCATGTACAGCATGGGGCCGCGCACGGAGAAGGTGATGCACCTGCTCACCTATCTGGTGCAGGGCTCGTCGTACCTGTCGCCGCGGGCGTACGCCATCCTGCACCGCGAGCACCACGCGTTCTCCGACACGGAGAACGACCCGCACTCACCGCACTACTTCAAGGACGTGATGCGGATGATGTGGCACACGAAGGAGCGCTACACCGGCATCCTGACGCGCAAGATCCAGCCGGAGCCGCGCTTCGAGGGTGGCTACCCGGAGTGGAAGCTCGTGGACGAGACGCTGGGCCAGTCCTGGTTCGCGGTGCTGGGCTGGGTGGCGCTGTACACGGCCTTCTACGTGACGTTCGCGACGTCGCCCTGGCAGTTCCTGCTGTTGCCGGTGCACTTCGTGATGGGGCCGGTGCACGGCGCCATCGTGAACTGGTGCGGGCACAAGTACGGCTACCGGAACTTCAAGGGCAGCGACAAGTCGCGCAACACGCTGCCGGTGGACGTGCTGTGCATGGGGGAGCTGTTCCAGAACAACCACCACAAGTACGGCAGCAGCCCGAACTTCGCGGCGCGCGCCTTCGAAATCGACCCCACGTGGCAGGTGATGCGCGTGCTGTCCAAGCTGGGCGTCATCCGCATCACCACGCCCCAGCGCGCCGTGTACCCGGAGCCGCGCGAAGTGGCCCGCCAGAGTGGCGCCGGAGCGCAGACGGCCTGAGCATCGTGAATCATCCGGGGCATGCCCTGCCCCGGAGGTTGTCGCGGTACGGCTGTGGATGTCAGTCCCCGCACGCATGCTTCCCGTGGGCATGCGTGCCGGGAGGACGACATGAAGCAACGTGGCGTGGGTCTTCTGCTCCTGGGACTGCTTTGCGCGGGGTGTGCAACCTCCCGCGTGGTCCGGCTGGATACGGGTGCTGGCGCTCCCATCGTCTACACGCCTCCCCGGAGTGTGGATCCCATTCCCATCCCCGAGGACGGGTTCAGGGAGGTGCTGCTCCAACTCGTGCTGGAGATGCGCTTCCCCCTCCAAGCCGAGCAGCAGCCCCGCTCCCGCCTCCGACTCGCGTCCTGGGGCCCTGCTTCGAGTGAGCAGAAGCTTGATCCGACCGAATGGTGCTCCCGTCAGGAGACGCCAACGGAATGCCTGTCCTTGCTGGACGACGGCTTCTCCTTCCTGGACGTCAGTGCGCGCAGAAGGCTGGCGCTGTCCTTCGCATGGGACGGCGTATGGGATGGCGTCCAAGGTGCCGTGGCGGAGGTGGTCAATCCCCTGATGCTCAGGGCCATGATCTCCACGGCCATGGCGGCCTATATGGCCCTGCTCGTGATGCCCGAGCCCATCACGAAGCTCGTCGCCATCGCCCTCACCACCTACGTCATCGCGTACGTGGGCCTGGAGACCTTCGTTCAACTCGTGAGGGGTTGGGAGCGCCTGTCCGACGAGGCTGAACGGGCGGTGACCTTAGAGGAACTAGAGGATGCAGGGCACCGCTTCGGAAAGGTCATGGGGACCAGTGGCGCCAGGGTTCTCATCCTGGCGCTCACTGCAGCCCTAGGTGGAGGAGCTTCGAACGTGGCCGCGAAAGGCCCCATGCTCCCGGGCTTCGCGCGGGCAGCCCTCGCGGCGGAGACCAACGCAGGACTCCGCCTAACCGCCGCGGCCTCTGGCGCTGTCCGTTCCATTTCACTCGCGGAAGGCGTCCTTACCATTGGGGTCGCACCCACCGCCGTGGCCGCGGCTGCCTGGGAAGGAGCGGGAAACCCGTTGCCGTCAGGTGGAAGCGGCGGGGTGGCTTCCGTCTACGACGGTGTGAAGAACGCTCCCGGGTATCCTTCCGGCTTCAAGGCCGTCCAGAATGGGACGACGCGGAACACCGTGTCCAACAAGGCACTGTTGGAGAAGCTGCGGGAAGTCGAGCCTGGGAACTGGGTCAAGGTCTACAAGGATGGCTGGGTCGGAAGCGAGAAGGTGTCCCTCCACTACTTCGAAAGCGCATCCGGAAAGGTCTTCGACTTCAAGGTCAAACCCGGATGGAGCAACCTGTGAATCCTCCGCATCCGCCACATGAGACCCCGTCTGAAGCCATCGCCCTCCAGGCCGCAGGCGTCGAAGAGTCGCAACGCTTCGTGGCGGTCACGGCTCTGGGCATGTGCCGGGGGATTGCCCTGGGTACCCTGTCTCCCGCCTATGCATGCAGCCGGTTTCTCGGGCCAGCACTTCTGTCCCGCCTCGAAGCAATGGAGGTACACCCCGAACTCCGTCGTGCCATCCACCTTGCGACGGAACTCGAGGATGTGGCCCGGCTCGCACCTGAAGCGCTGACGGACTCCCTCACGGAGATTGAAGACAAGCTCTTGAAGGTGCTCGCGGACCTGCCGCCTCCGCGTCCCCATGGCGAGAAGTGGCTCGTGATGTCTCGATACCAGGACGGGTGAATCCGTGGGAGTTCAGCCCTGCGGGAGCGTGGCGGCCAGTGACTCGGCCAGGGTCGTGGTGGGGTGGCCGATGAGGCGGCTCAACGTGCGACCCGTGTCGTTCAGGTCGCCCCGGGCGATGCCTTCGTCCGCGTTCGCCAACACGTCGGCGTAGCCCTTGGGCAGGCCTGCCTGCTGGAGCACGGCAGAGAACTCGGCTGGTGGCAGGTCCTGGTACGTCACCGTCTTGCCGGACTGGCGCGACAGCTCCGCCACGTACTCCGGCAGTGTGAAGCCGGTGTCACCGGCGAGTTCGTACACCTGGTTCTCATGGCCCGTGCCGGTGAGCACCGCGACCGCTGCGTCCGCGTAGTCCTGGCGCGTGGCCGGAGCGACGCGGCCGTCCTTCGCGCAGCCCCGGAGCACGCCCTGCTCCAGCGTCCGCTTCGCGGCCTCCGTGTAGTTCTCCAGGTACCAACTGTGGCGCAGGAACACGAACGGAAGCCCTGAAGCGCGGATGGCCTTCTCCGTGTCCAGGTGCTCCGGCGCCAGCACGATTCGCGACGTGTCCGCGTGCAGGATGCTCGTGTAGGCCAGCAGCTTCACGCCCGCCTTCTTCGCCGCGTCCACCACGGTCTGGTGCTGCTTGCGGCGCTGTCCGACCTCGCTCGAAGAGATGAGCAGAACCGTGTCTCCCTGGGAGAACACTCCGTCCCACGTCTCCGGGTGGCTGTAGTCCGCCTTGCGAACCTGCACGCCACGCGCGGCCCAATCCTTTGCCTTGTCCGGATTGCGCACCGCGACCGCCACCTGGTTCGCGGGGACCTTCTTCAGCAGTCCCTCGATGACGAAACGGCCCAACCGGCCCGTGGCTCCCGTGACGACGATCATCGCTACCTCCGTGTTGTTCGTAGCAACAAGCGGCCCAACCGCTCGGACATGCCGGCTGTCTACCTTCCGGCCGACGCGGTCTTTCAATCCTGTCTGACTGTCGGACAGGTTCGTGCAGTGCGCCGCCCTGAAGGCTTAGAGGAACTCGTCCACGATGAAGACGCCCCCGACGGAGAACTCGAGGACAGCGGTTCCAGGCAACGACTCAGGGCGTTTCCGGAGCTGGTTCATCGCCGTCCGCGCCACCGCGCAGATGGGCACCCGCTGTGCTGCACCCGGCGGAAGTGCCTCGTAGTAGCGGATGACAGCCTGAGGCCCGCTCGTCCAGACGTACCCATAGAGGCGCGTCGGCGACTCCAGCGTTCCAAGGTCGTCGAGCAACACGCTCTCCACACGACCCTCGTACAGGGTGATGGGACGGGCATCCATCTGGTTCGCGTCGAGCTCGGCGGTCGCGCCATCTCCCACGCCCAATCGCAGATAGCGCATCGCCTTGAGCGCTTCTTCCGGGCACTTCTCGGGCCCAGGGGTTCCATCGGGCCGCAGGCTCACCTTCCCCGTCGCAGAACCAGCGCAACCCGCGATCAGGACGACGAGGATGAGACCGCACGCGAACTCAAGCGTCCTGGAGACCATCCTGCGGCTCTTACTCACGCACAAGGCGAGGGTCCAGGACCACATAGCCCTGGCGGAGGTCGTCATACCGGTAGATCTCCAGCACCAGGGTCTCCAGATGCCCTTTGGCATCAAGGAAGGCGCTCCGATCCACCACGAAGGCAAAGGTGCCCGACTGCCCTGCTGTGAGCAGAGCGTGTTCGGAACGGACAGCCACCGTTCGCGGCTCCTGGCTCTTCAGCGAGGACAACTTCGCTCGGACCGTCCGCCACGGGCGTTCCTCACTTTGATTCCTCACGGCGATGGTGACCGCAGCCTTGCCCTTGCCCGAGTAGAGCCTCATCGAAAGCATGGAGTCCGCTTCCACTGCTTCCCAGGACTTGATCAGCCGGAACGGCGTCTGCACTTCGGCCCCTGAAACCAGCAGCGCGGCCAGTGCATGGTCCGCGGAGGTTTCTTCCTCACGCAGCCGCGCGTTCTCCTCCTCCAACGCATTCTTCGCCTTGAGCGTGCGCGCCAGCACGGAGACCAGGGCCGCATAGCTCTCGCGGTCCTTGAAGACGTCCACCTGCTGATCCGCCCGGCTCCATTCCTCCTCCGGCGGCCGGAGCAGGAACGACAACTCCGTCCCATCCGCGAGCGTCACGAGCAGCGAAACACTCTCATCCGCCGCAAGGGCCCGGAGGGGCTCGATCACCACCCGCTTCCCCTCGACCACCAGCGGCTCGAAGCGCCCCTCCCACCCCAGCAGCCTCGTCTTGAGCGGGTCGCAGGGCTGTTCGAACCGGAGCACCGTCACGATCTGACCCGCCACATAGAGGCGGTGGGCCGCGTCGTCCGGGTGCTCCGACAGCACCAGGGTCCGGACCTGTGCCTTCTCCCGCGGGCCCGCCAGGGCTGGAGCGGCCGCGAGGACAAGCAAGGCAACGAACCAGCCAGGTAGGGTGCGTGGCATCGAACCTGGACCCTACCCAAGCCGCCCGCCCCACGCCAGGATTCCAGATCCGACACGCGAGTCCTGAGCGCCCTGATGTGGATTGAAGGGCGGCACCATGCCCACGAACATGCAGCGGCTGATGGCCGAAATCTCCACGCGCCACCTCCCCAACCCTGTC
>NZ_RAVW01000485.1 GCF_003611585.1 Corallococcus exercitus
CCCGTGCAGGCCCCCGCGGCTCCGCTCCCCACCGATCTCCCGGGCTCCGTGGATGCCTCCGCCTCCGGCCAGAAGGTGGGCGGCAAGGGCTCCGACCTGATGTCGGCCCTGATGCAGGACGGCTTCGACGCCGGTGGCGTCGGCGGCAAGGCGGCGGAGCTGGGCAAGCTGCTGGAGGGCGTCGCCTCGGTGCTGGGAAGCATCGCCCAGCTGGTGCAGGGCATCACGCAGGGCGTGGAGGGCGTCACCGAAGGCGTGAAGGGCGTCGCGGGGGCCGTGGGCGGCGCCGCGTCCGGCGCGCTGTCGCTGGCCCAGTCGCCGCTGCAGGACCTGACGGCCGGCATGAGCCAGGCCCCGAGCCTGGAGTAGCCGGACGCGAAAACCAGACACCGTGAAACAAGCGAGGCGTGACAGCGATGAGCTGTCACGCCTCGATGTCATCACGTCCTGAGAGAGCGTCCTTCGCGGCTATTCGATGGACGCGACCTTGTCGTCCTTGCCGAACTTCACGCGCACCTTGGACGTCTTCGACTTCCAGTACGTCCAGGTGCTGGAGTTGAACGAGGGCGTCTCATGCGGAGGCGGAGGGCCCCACGCCATGCGCACGGCCTCGCGGCTCATGCCGGGCTCCACCTCCGACGCGGAGACCTTCTTGCGGTCCTCCGGCGTCAGGGCCTGGAGCTTCGCGGCCTGGTCCTCCAGCGCGAACGCCGCCTGGAACAGCTTCCAGGTCTCCGAACCCGAGCGCGCGTCGTTCTCGAACTCCAGCTCCGCGCCGGTCTCCACGACCTTGAACTTCACGGAGGACGAGCCCTTGTCCAGCACCTCGACCCGCGCGTTGAACGGGATGATGGGGCCCTTGAGGTAGTTCACCCAGGACACGGTGCCGTCGTCGAAATGGAAGTTCGCGGTCGCGTGGTAGTAGGTCTTCTCCACCGGGGGCGGCGGGGGGGCGGGGGCCACGGGCTCGTCGCCAATCCGCACGACCTTGCCGTCCGGGCCGAACTCCACCTCGAACGTGGAGAACTTCGAGCTCCAGTACGTCCAGCGGTTGCCCTGCAGCGACGGCGTCCGGTGCGGCGGCGGCGGACCGACCGTCAGCAGCACGGCCTCGCGCGACATGCCCTTGGCCAGCTCCCCGGCCCGGACCCCCTTCTGCTCCTCGGGCGACAGCGCGGCGATGCGCGGCGCGGGGTCCTGCTCGGCGAAGAAGCCCGCGAACAGCACGTTCATGGGCTTGCCCAGGCTCCGGTGCGTCACGAACCGGAACTCGGTGCCCGAGTCCATCACCTTGCAGCGGATCTCATCGTCATCCCGCTCGACGACCGCGACCTTCGCCCCCACGGGGATGGCCACGCCCTTGCCGCGGTAGTTCACCGCGGAGAGCTGGTTCTTGTTGAGCAGGAAGTTGGCCTGGGCGAACAGCACTTCGGCCCGGGCACTCATCGCCGTCATCAACCCCAGCGCGAACAACGCGCCGAGGACATTCTTTCGATACACGCAAAACCCCCTCGGGTGAGCAACGGCGCGGTTGTAGTGGTGTCGCACGCGGCGCCGCAAGGGGGTCCGCCTCGACGCGCGCGGCGGCGTCCGGGTATCGCGAACGCGGTCAATCAGGCCGCGGCGCTACCGCGCGCGCCGTCCCAGTCCTCCACTTCGTAGAGGAACTTCGTGCCGCCCTTGAGCTTCCGGTTGGCGGACGTGCTCTGCACGAAGACGACGTACTTCTCCAGGCTCGCGGGCCGGATGCGCACCGTCTCTCCCGGCGGCAGCCCGAGCATCTCCCGCGCGCGCTCGCCGCTGTAGAGGTCGCCGGACTTGCGGTCCATCAGCACCACCTCCTTGCGGCCCTGGATGGTCTCCGTCTTGGTGAACTCGTAGAAGCCGCGCCCCGTCTTGAAGCCCAGGCCGTTCTCCGTCACGAACTCCTTGATGGCGCTGTCCGCCTCCACCTCCAGCACCTGGAAGCGCCCCGGCGGCACCGCGCGCAGGTCCGTCTCACCGAAGAGCGTGGACGCGGCCCGCTTGAGCATCGTGTTGAACATCGCGTTCAGGCCGCGGTTCATGCGGCCCTCGCGGGACACCTCCGCCTCGTAGGCCTGGAGCTGCGCGTCCGACGACTGCTTGTAGCAGACGGCCAGCAGCATGTCGGTGACGTGCGCGAACTGATCCAGGCTCAGGTGGAAGCCGCCCGACTTCTCCGCCAGCTCCTTGTAGAACGACGTCGCGTGACGGCGGTTCAGCGCCTGGACGCCATACACCGGCACGCCCATGGCCCCCAGCGCGGCCACCTCCTTGCGCCAGTCCAGCTTCTTCGGGTTGTGCTGGGGCGGGTGCGGCACGTCGTCGCCAATGAGCACGAACGCCTTCGTGTAGCCCTTCGTCCAGGACAGGCCTTGCGCCTCGTGCAACACCAACTCGTAGCACTCCGGCGCGTCTCCGCCGCCCGTCTGGCCCACCTTCTCCACGAAGCGCGTGATGGCCTTCGCGTCGTCCGTGAGGTCCAGGGCCTTGGTCACGTAGGTGGACCCCGCGTCACAGTAGTCCCCGTGCGCGATGATGCCGATGCGGATGCCCGGGATCTCCTTGGTCAGCCGGTCCACGGCGGCCCCCAGCTTCTTCCGCACCTGCGCGAGGCACGGATACATGCTGCCCGTGGTGTCAAAGCTGAAGACGACCTCGACGCGATTATCAATCACAGACATCGTCATGGCGCACTCCCCCTCGTTCGTTTCCTCGCTGCGACGGAAGGAACAATACGTGCGGGGTCTGACATGGAAGGGGGCCGCCGGCGTCGGATTCCGGGCGGCCTCGTACCCCCGTGCGTTGCCAGACCGGGCCCCTCGTTGCGTAGTGCCCTGGCGGGATGTCAGACCCGCAAGATCCAGGGGGAACCATGAGGAACATCGGCATCATCGGCGCGGGCCAGGCGGGGCTGCAGCTGGGCTTCGGCCTGCTGGAGAAGGGCTACGCCGTCACCGTCTACTCGGACCGCACGCCCGAGCAGCTCTTCAACGCCCGGCTCGCCGCGACCACCTATCTCTTCGGCCGCGCGTACCAGTACGAGCAGGAGCTGGGGCTCGACTTCTGGAAGGGACCGGGGGAGTACGCCCGGGGCGGCGACCTGGACGTCTGCGCGGCCCCCGGCCAGCGGGCGCTCCGCGTCCAGGGGCGCTTCCTCCAGCCGGGCAAGGCCGTGGACCTGCGGGCGAAGTACTCACGCTGGCTCGCGGAGTTCGAGCGGCGCGGCGGAACCGTGGTGGTGCGGGACGTGGACGTGGATGGCCTGGAGACGCTCGTCCCGGGGCATGACCTGGTGGTCGTGACGGCGGGCCGGAACAGCTTCACCCGGCTGTTCGAACGGGACGCCGAACGCAGTGTCCATACACAGCCGCAGCGCAACCTCACGGCAATGATTGTCAGCGGCATGAAGCCGCTGCACGAGACGCCCTACCCTGGGCTCAAGTTCATCCTGACGGCGGGCCATGGCGAGTACTTCTCCATGCCGTACTTCGACCGCATCCGGGGTCCGCTGAACTGCATCCTGCTGGAGGCCATCCCCGGCCAGGGGTTGGACCGCTTCGGCGGCATCAGCACCGCGAGCGAGGCGATGGAGCGGATGAAGCAGGTGCTGCGCGACTACTCGCCCTGGGTGGCGGAGCGGCTGGAGGGTGCCGCCATCGTGGACGAGTCCTCCTGGCTCACCGGCGGGTTCACGCCCACGGTGCGCAAGCCGGTGGGCCGGCTTCCCTCGGGCCGGGCGGTGATGGGGATGGGGGACGTCGTCATCCTCAACGACCCCATCGCGGGCCAGGGGCTCAACAGCGCTTCGAAGCAGGCCCATGCGATGACGCGGGCCATCCTCGAGCACGGCGACCAGCCCTTCACGCCGGACTGGATGGAGCAGACCTTCGAGCACTTCTGGCGGACGGAGGGCCAGTTCATCACCGCCTTCACCAACATGCTGCTCCAGCCGCCTCCGCCGCACGTGCTGCGCTACCTGGGGGCGGCCTCGGCGGTGTCGACACTGGCCGACACGTTCTTCGACAACTTCGGAGAACCGCAGCGCTTCTGGCCCTGGATCGCCAGTCCTGCCGAGACGGAGGCCCGCATCCAGCAGGCGTCCGCGGCGTAGGGCCCCGGGGCTGGCTTCTGGCGCGGGCCCGCCCCCGTTAGGATGACGTCCCCATGGGGAACGCAACATGAGTGGCGAGGGCTCACGGCCCGTCGCGGTCGTGCTGGTGGGGCTCACGAACTTCCGCCTGGGACGCATCCTGCTGTGGACCACGACGGTGTTCCTGGGGCTCCTGGCGCTTGTGCCGGGGCCTGACAGCGGGACCCTGTGGCGCATGGCCGCCATTCCGGGCGTGCTCGCCCTGATAGGGACGGGCACCGCGTGGTGGAAGGAGCGACAGCAATCCCGCTCCAGCCCCATTCCCTGGCTGCTGCCCCGGCTGGCCGTAGGGGCGGTGCTCTTCGGCGCCGCCGCGCTCCTGATGTGGTGGCGGCGCCGGCGTGAGCTCCAGTCCGACGTGCCGGTGTCACCGCCCTCCGCCGAACAGGTGGACCGGTGGGCCACGGCCGAACCGGGCCTTGCGTCCCTGGAGCGCCCGTCATGAGCCACGCGGCGTTGAAGCAGCGGGCGCAGGAAGGGGACTCACTCGCGGCGCCTCCGCGTGAGTCCATGGGGGGCATGGCGCGCGCGGGCTTGCGGAGCCTCGTCGCCATGGTGCCCGCGCTGCTGGGCTCCGGCGTGAAGGGCGCGCTGAAGGGCTTCTTCGTCTTCGGGTGCTTCGGCCTCGGGCTGGCCGGCGTCTTCGTCCTCGCGCCACGCTGGACGGGCGCGGCCCCGACGCCGGCCTGGCTGGACGTGCTGAGCGTCGTGCTCACGCCGTTGGCCCTGGCGGTCGCCGGGGGCTCCGTGTGGATGCTCCACGGCGTCAGCTCGCGGCTCGCGAGCGAGGTCCGGGCGCGGGGGCTGATGGGCTATGCGTACGCCATCCTCAAGCCCGCGACGCTGCAGGTCGCCCGGCGCCTGCGCGGAGCCGGCACGCCTGGCCGCGCGGAGCTCACCCGGGCCATCGAGCAGTCGGTGGCGGAGCGCATGCTCGAGCCCGAGGAGGAATCGGCCTCCTCCCGCACCCCATGGCTGGAGGGCTTCCTCATGGACCAGTCCCGCCGGGTGCTGGGGCTCATCGCACTGCGCTCGGTGCTGACGTCCCCGGACATGCCGTCCGCGGTGCGGGAGCTGGAGACGCTGGCCATCGACCGGCTGGAGGGCGTGCTGGAGGAGACGCTGGAGGACGTGTTCTTCCTCCAGATGGTGCTCACGCTGGGCGCGGGCATCCTCGTCGCCGCGGTGCCCACACTCCTCCTCCTCTTCCTGCCCCGCTGACAGCGAGGCGTGCCGGGCTCTGCTAGCCTCCCGCCGTCCCGCCAGGGTGGGACAGGAGGCGACGCCGGGATGGACTCACTGGACGCGCGCATGGAGCGGCTGGAAGGCCGGCTTCGAAGGTGGCAGGGCCTCACCCTCGGGGCCCTCGTGCTGGCCGGGGTGGGGCTGGGAACCGCGGCCCTGCGTGACGAAGCACCGCCGCCACACGCGGGGGAGCTGGTCGCCTCCCGCCTGGTGCTCAAGGACGCCCAGGGCCGCACGCGGGCCAGCCTGGAGGCGAACCGCCAGGGTGGCGCGGCGCTGGTGTTGAACGACAGCCAGGGCCGTCCCAGGGCCCTGCTGGGCGTGGGCGAGGACGACTCACCCCGGCTGCGCTTCTCCACGGCGGAAGGCGAGTCGCTGGCGGAGCTGATGGTGTTCTCGGACGAGGCGCCGCGCCTGACGCTGTCCAAGTCCGGAGGAGCAGAGCTGTTCTCCGTGGGGCTCCAGGTGGACGGCTCGTCGCGGCTGGAGCTGGCGGACGTGACGGGAAGGCCCCGGGCCATCCTGGGCGCGGACGAGGAGGGCTCGCCCGGCCTGCTCCTGGTGGACCGGCGCGGTCAGCCCCGCGTGGAGCTGCGCGTGGGCAGCTCCGACGAGGCGAGCCTCGTGCTGGAGGGCCGCAACGGCCAGGTCTTCCGCGCGCCCGGGGTGCAGTGACGCCGCGGAGCTCGTGAAGCGGGGGATGCCCGCGGACGTGGACGACGTCCGGCGTATCGAAAAGCGGAACTGGCGCAAGCAGCCGTGTCAGGACTGATTTTCCGCCGCGTCACTCTCCAGCAAGAAAGGAGTGATGCCCATGACGAAGCGCGACGAGCTGAACCCGCTACCTACCACCGACATGGAGCCCACTCCGGACAGCCTGGACCTGGCCATCGCCTCGTTCCGCGGCAGTCCCCCCGGCACCTGACCCACGCCGCCACCCGGTAACCCCGGGACGGGCATGGACAGAGGCCGGGCTCCCGAGGGGGGACCCGGCCTCAGTCATGTCCGGGTCCTCCCTCGAGGGCAGAAACCCCATCGGGATGTAGCTCAGTCTGGTCAAGAGCGTGTGCCTCGGGCGCACAAGGTCGCTGGTTCGAATCCAGTCATCCCGACTTCACATCAAAGACAAACACCGCCGGGGTAGCCCAACTTGGTAGAGGCGCCGCGCTCAGAACGCGGAGGTTGCGGGTTCGAATCCCGCCTTCGGCACATCGTCAAGCCTGGCAATCCCAAGCAGTCCAGTCCGTCTCCGCCTGAGAGGGAGCTAGGGGCTGTCCCTGATTAACGCAGCCAGAGAAGCATGGAAGCGACGTGGAGGACAGCGAGGTAGCAGGTCGCCGTCTTGTCGTAGCGGGTGGCGGCGGCGCGAAAGCGCTTGAGGTCGTGGAAGA
>NZ_RAVW01000486.1 GCF_003611585.1 Corallococcus exercitus
GCACATACTTGATGGTCGCGCCCCGGGTCGTGGTGTAGCCGCTGACGAGGAGCATGCCCTGGTCGTCGAACTGCTGCCGGGTGATGGGACTGAAATTCAGGCTCCCGACGCCGCCATCCTCCGGGAGCAGGATGCCGGCGCCCCCCCATGGGTACTCGCCAGAGCTGGGCCGCATCTCGGTCTGGTAGATGCCGTGCCGTGACGCCTTGCTGAGCGCGCCCAGGTCGCATTGCGACAGGTTGAAGAGGGCCGGGGTGTCGCAGTCGATTTGGGTTTCGAGTGGGGGGGTGAACTCGCAAGGGGCGAAGACGCCGCGGTCAATCCAGTCGCTCTTCTCTTCGATGGGGGTGGAGGTGCCATCCCAAGCCACGACAGGGGGCGTGCCGGCATCCGGCTGCCCCTTGGAGTCAGTGCAGGCCGTCAGCAACACGGGGCAGGTGAGCAGCAGCATTCCCAGACAACGGGGAAGACAAGTCATGAAGAGGCTCCAGGGTGAACAGCGCACATCGGGTGCGTCTTGATATACTCGCAGTGTAGAGACATTCGTGACATGGAGAAAGGGGACCGGCGGCAAGCCGTGACGCGCCCTACTCCATGGAGGAGGAGGGCGTTTCACCCGCACGCAGCCGCGGCAGGCGCACGGTGAACACCGTCCCCTCCACTTCGAGGGTCCCCTTCCCTCCGATGAGCGGGAGTTCCCCCTGGCGCGCCCACCTGGCGGGTGGGCGCGCTGTTTGACCGGGCTTCTGTCACTGCCAGGACGGTTCGACGTCGTTCGCGCTCACGGTGTTCGTCAGGTTGATCAGGGTGCCGTTGACGGATCGCATGAAGATTTCACTACTGCTCGAGCCCCCCGGGAAACGCGCGAACACCAGGGTATCGCCAGTAGGGCTGTAGGCCGGGCATTGGTCGTCCTCCGGCCCGTTCTGCAGCGCGACCAGACCCGTTCCGTCCGCGTTCATGGAGTAGAGGTCCCGCTTGAACGAGCCCTGCACCGAGATGCTCGTGGTGAAGGCAATCTTCGTCCCCGCCGGGTTGTAGACCGGGAAGAGCGAGGTCCAGTCGGGGGGGCCTTCGTTCAGCCTCACCAGTCCCGTCCCATCCACGTTGATGCGGTAGATGCCCCGGAAGGGAATATCCGATGTGCTCAGCGCCTCGTAGCCGAACACGACCTTCAGCCCATCGGGGCTGAAGCTCGGCGTGAGGTAGCTGCCGGAGCCTTGCAGGTCCGTGGCCAGGAGGGCCAAGTGCTGGCCGTCGGCGTCCATCAGGTAGAGGCTGCACCGGGAGGTGCAGTGGACGAAGACGATGCGCGTCCCATCGGGGCTGAAGGCGGGCTGTTCGTCGTCACCTTCCCAGTTCGTGAGCCGCTGCATGTTGCTGCCGTCGATGTTGGCGCTGACGATTTCGAAGCCGCCAAGGTACGGATACGTCTGGCCATGGTCGCGCTGCCAGACCACCTGGGTGCGCGCCTTGTTGAGTTTGGGGCGCCGGTCCATCACGGGGTCATCCGTGAGGCGGTTCAATAGGGTGCCGTCGGTGCCCATCACGAAGATATCGTAGGAGTTGCTGGGGTGGGCGGGGTCACTTCCCCGATTCGACGCGAAGGCGATCTTCGTTGGCGGTGGGCAGTTGGGGACGCACGTCTTCGCCGTGACGTCGTCCTCCGCGACGTCCTGTTCTGGGTTGGCGACACCACACGCGGCCGTCAGCAGGACTGCTCCAAGGATGCAGCTTCTTCCCATCATCATGGTACTGGCTCCCAGCTGTGTTTCAGGTTCGCCGTCCTGGTCGCGGCCTCGCGAGGCTCACCCTGGAAGAGGGTTCCCTGGCGGGCCGGGACGGAAGGGCGAACATGCCGCCGACAGAGCAAGGGCAGGGCCAATCCACGTTCCAGGCCGCTTCCCCTGGAGCAACCTGTGAGGACGGCAAGTCTTGCCGCGATCCAGCGCTTCGGGCTGGCAAGAGTTGCCATTGCCGGCTGGGTTTGCCGTCCGTGGACCTGCTCGCGACGACCTGTTTCGGCCCCTCCGCACGCATGGGCTGCCGACGTCCGTACGTGCTGCGTATAGGCAGGATAGAGGCCATGTGGAGGGTGAGGGCAGGAGCGGAGGGGCCGCGGAGGGCTGTTGATGGGGGCCGCCCGAGCAGTGCGCCAAGCGGGTGGAGAAGCCGCGCAGCCCCTTGGGGTACACCCGGCCCTGGCCGCGTTCCCTTCGGTGCGCGGCAGGGCCTGGCTCTCTTGGCTGGGGCGGCTTGAGCCTCAACACCACGCGGCTTGCGGGGGAACGCCTTGACCGCGTCGCGCGTCCCCTGCCCTCCCCCGGACCACGGCCCCATGAGCGCGAAAAGCGTCCGCATGTGACTTCAGGCACATGTGCCCCCAGGCACGGCCCTTCATATTGCCTCGCATCCACCCGCCACACCCGAGGCCCACCATGAAGCCCCTGTTCGCCGCTTCCCTGCTGCTGCTGGCCGCCAACGCTCACGCCGCGACGCTCACCCTGGACATCCAGGGCCTGACGAAGAAGACGGGCCACGTCCTCATCGCCGTGCACGCCGACGAGGCGTCGTTCAACGACAAGGGCAAGCCCGCGGCCGTTCGCACCGTGGAGGTGAAGGACGCGAAGGTGACCGTCACCATCCCGGACCTCGCGCCGGGCACCTACGCCGTGAGCCTGTTCCATGATGCCAATGACAACAACAAGCTCGACACCAACTTCATCGGCATTCCCAAGGAGGGCTACGGCTTCAGCAACAACGTGGGCGCGCGCGGAAAGCCCAAGTTCGATGAGGCGAAGTTCACACTGGCCGCCGACGGCACGGTGCTCACCCTGACGGTGTTCTGAGGACTCGCGCCATGGACCGCCGCACACTGTTGAAGGGGATGGGCGCCGCGCTGCTCACCGGCTGCGCCTCGGGCCCGCGTTCCGCCGCCACGCCACCCTCGGCCCCCGACTGGGCCCTGGGGTGGCGCTCCGTGACGTCGGCGGCGCTGGCGCCCGTGGACGCGCACGTGAAGGGCCGCTTCCCGGACGCGCTGCACGGCACGCTGTACCGCAATGGCCCCGCCCGCCTGGAGCGCGCGGGACAGCGTGTGCGTCACTGGTTCGACGGCGACGGCATGGTGCAGTCCTTCCGCGTCTCATCCCGTGGCGTCACGCACCACGGGCGCTTCGTGTCGACCTTCAAGTTCCAGAACGAGGAGCGGCTGGGCCGCTACGCGCTGGGCACCGCGGAGCTGCCCGCGCGCGGCAACGATGCCTACAACCCGGCCAACACGTCGGTGCTCATGGTGGGCGGCGAGCTGCTCGCGCTCTGGGAGGCGGGCTCCGCGTACCGGCTGGACCCGGCGACGCTCGAGACGCGCGGCACGAAGGACTGGTCCGAGGACCTGGCCGGCGTGCCCTTCTCCGCGCACCCGTTGCCCGAGCGCGACGGCAGCTATTGGAACTTCGGGCTCGCCCCGTACGCCGGCGAGCAGGGCCTGATGATGCTGTACCACTTCAGCGCCGACGGGCGGATGCTCCAGTTCGCGTCCCTGCCCCTGTCCATCCCCGGTTATGCGCACGCCTTCGCGCAGACGGAGCGCCACCTCATCGTGGTGCTGGCGCCGCTGCTGTGGGACGACAAGCGCGACCTGACGTGGTTCGACAAGAAGGCCTGGCAGCCGTCGCTGGGCACGACGGTGCTCGTGGTGGACAAGGCGGACCTGACGCACGTCGTGCGACGGGAGCTGCCCGCGGGCTTCGTCTTCCACTTCGGCCATGCGTGGGAGGACGGAGACCGGCTGCGCGCGTACGCCTGCTGGTACGAGGACTCGCACTTCATGCACCTGACGGTGGACCAAGACATCCAGGGCCGGCTGAAGGATCGCCCACCGGCGCGGCTGACACAGCTGGAGATTCCCCTGGGCACCGGCCAGGGCCGCATCCTGCGCAGCTCCCACGGCGCGGAGTTCCCGGTCGTGGACCCGCGCGTCCCGGGACGGCGCGGGAGCGCGCACTTCGTGGTGATGCAGGACAAGGACGCCGTGCTCCCGCACGGGGGCGTCATCGCGCGAATCGACGTCGAGCGCGACAGGGTGCAGCGCTTCGACTACGGCCCGGGCATCATCGCCGAGGAGCACCTCTTCGTGCCCACGGGGGCACGAGAGGGCCAGGGCTGGCTGCTGGGCACGTCGCTGGACTGCACGCGCGGCCACACGCGCCTGGCGGCCTTCGACGCGGAGCACCTCGATGACGGGCCCGTGGCGCTCGCAACGCTGCCTCGCGCGCTGCCGCTGGGCTTTCATGGCACGTTCCTGAAGGGATGACCGGCCGGCTGTTCAGAAATTACGATGGCCGATTCTGGGCTTCGGATGCGGAGGGCCATTCGAAAGACCTGTCGCCCGGGCCCGACTACCTGCGCCTGCACGTGAACGGACGCTGGGTCCAGTTGGAGGAACTGCCGGAAAACTGGATGGGCGCGCTCGTGATGACCTCCACCGAAAGCCCCCTGTCTCACACCCTCCAGGCGGTCCGCTACTGCGCACCGTGAGTCACTTCGCGTCGGGCAGGGGGCTGAAGGCGCTGCGCTGAGGTCTCAGGGCTTCGGGCAGTGGGCTCCGGTGTCTACCCAGGCCTGGATGATTGCGCCGAACTCCGCCTGTGTTCCGGGCACCGGCAGGAGGACGGCGCGGTGGCTTCGCATGCACGAGGGAGCGTGACGTGGGACGACAGGGGCCGGCGATTGCGGCCCCCGCCGGGTGTCCACCTTCCGGCCTCAGAGCGCGAAGCGCTGGAGAATTCTCACGTCGGCACCGCCATTCGAGCCCGGCTGCGACGAGTTCAGATAGAGCGCGGGCGGCGCCTTCCGGAAGAGGGGGTGGACGGGAGTGCCTTCGACGACGCCCACCTCCTCCACGCCTGCCTCGTCCCAGAGCGAGAGCACGTTCTGCGCGCCACCGTTCGCATCCTGCTTCGGGTTGACGAAGACGAACCGCTGCTGCCCCGGCACGAAGGAGAAGACCGTCGTGTCGATTCTCCGTGGGAAGGAGAGCCACTGCGGGGTCATCCCCGGGTCCCGGATCAGGGTCCGGCTCCCCGCCGGGTTGCTCACGTCGTAGGTCATCCACGCCGCCGTCGACAGGTCATCGCTCAGGGCGGGCTCACCATGGTCGATGGCTCCCCCCAGATGGAAGAGCGTCACCCCGGGGCTGCGCATCAAGTCGTAACTCCCCGCGCAACGGACGCCGGAACAATCCGTGGCCGCGCAGAAGAGCACCGCCCCGCCCTCCCTGCGCCAGGTGCGGCAGAGCGTGGCGCCGATCAATTCGCACCCTTGCGAGGTACACGCAACGGAGTTCTCCTTCGGAGGGAGGTCGACGGCCCTGCCGACGATGACGGTGTCCTCGTCGAAGAAGGAGAACTCCTTGAGGTACCCATCGTCAGAGGGGACGACCACATCCCAGAGCAGGGCCTGCGTCCGGGTCTCGAACAGCTGGAGGTGCCACTCGGGAGTGAGCCGCGCGAAACGGTTCACGCTCGGGGAGACGCGCACCACGTTGGTGAAGCCTCGTTCGATCTCCGCGAGCGTTCCCTGCTCCGTATCGAAGGCCCAGTTGCGCGCGCCCCGCAGCCACAGGAAGCGCTCCCCCACGGTGAGCTCCACCGCGTCTGTCGACTCGATGTGGGCCAACGTCTCGACCTCGCACGTCCCCCCATCGCACGCCAGGGGGAACACCCTGCGCAGGTCCGCGCCACCCGTGTCGGTCCGCTCGATGAAGGCGGCATAGGGGTTGGCTCCCTCCTTGAGCACCACGCCGCTCACGATCCGCGTGCCCATCACGGAGGCCTCCGCGTCCCCCGGCCGCCACGCCCAGGCGGTGTTGCCCCCTCCCGGGGTATGGGTGAGGACCAGGACCCGGCCATCACTCGAGAAGGCTCCGCGCTCCGCCGCAGGGGCGATGCGCCGCGTCTCCCCGGTGGCCAGGTCCTGAACCACCGTGCCACTCCCATCCCGCTTCGCCGCGACGAGCCATCGCTGCTGGGCATCCACGTCCAGCAGGTTCACGTCCTGCATCAACGTCTGGACCCGAGGCCCCGCGTCCCATCCCGCATCAGGTGTTTCGCCGCCATCCACGCCGGCATCGACGCCCGCATCCACTCCCGCATCCACTCCGTCGGGGTCCCCCTTGCAGTGACTCAACCCCATCCCAAGCAGCACGAGCCCCAGGGCCCACCATGCGCTTCCCGCGAACGAACGGCTTCCCAGCAACGACATGCGCTCCCCCTCCGTCATGGATGTCATGAGGCATACGGAAGCAGTCCGATTTCCTGGCACGGAAACGGTACTCGACAGCGAATGGGACGCAGAGGGCCAGCCCCCTGACGGCTCAGGGCAACGGGACCCGGACGGTGGTGAAGGGCCCCTTCTCTCCCCCAGGGTCACGCAGAGCATGCGCGGGTTGTCACGGACCTTGAACGAGGAGCGAGCCCAGGCGGGACAAGCGGAAATCCGTCCCGCCTCTTCCGTCGGGCAGTGCCCGGGTGAACACCCACGGGTGAGCCTCAGCGCCCCACGCCCATGTTCGTCCACAGGTTCGACAGCGTGCGCCAGCACTCCGCATTCCGGGTACCTGGCGAAGTCCCGCTCCACGTACCGGGGCAGGCCGCGCCCGACCTCGCTGGCTTCCGCCAGCAATGTGGCCAGGTTCTCCCGCACCGCCTCGTACAGCACCGTCCCCTCCGGCTGCCTTCGCCGGTACGCCCACCCGTGCGTTCCCACCTGCCCCTCCCCAGCCACACCTCGCCAGGGC
>NZ_RAVW01000487.1 GCF_003611585.1 Corallococcus exercitus
GCGGCGGGGGCGGGGGTCGTGGGGTCGCTCAAAACGCCTCTCCGATGGAGATATGGACCGCGCAGAGCCCTTCCGGGGCGCCCGCGAACGCTGCATCAGCGGACGTCGTGGCCTTGTCGAACTTGCGCCCAAAGCCCAGGCATCCACCAGAGGACGGATAGATGTATCCGGGATCGCTGACGGGCAATCCCCGCCCGATGTTCAAGCGCCGCGCGATGTCCAGTCGGATGGGTCCCACCACCGTCAGGTAGCGCAGGCCGGCGCCCACGGCGTGGTAGTGCTCGGGACCGAACAGCTTGGGGGCGTTCTTGCCGAACAGCGCCTCCGTGCCCACGAGGCCGGAGTCGTAGAAGACCGCCACCATCAGGGCGTCCGTGAGCATGTAGCGCAGCTCCACGGAGCTTTCGAACAGGCTGTTTCCACCCACGGGCACGGTGTCCCAGGACTCCAGGATGGGGTTGCCGGCCGCGTCCAGCAGGACGTTGCCGTCGTCGTCCTTCTTGTAGGTGGGCGACAGCGGCGTCATGGGCGACAGCCGCTGGCCGTTGAAGCCGCGCATCGCGGTGGCGCCGCCGGAGAAGAAGCGGGTGACGATGGAGCTCTGGCCGCCGCCCGCCGGGTCCAGCGTGCCCGCGCGCAGCTTCACCGCCACCGTCAGGTCCTTCTTCTCTCCGATGGAGTAGTAGTAGCGCAGGTCCGGCAGCAGCCGGACGTAGGTGTACTGCCCGAAGAAGGGGCCGCCGCCCTTCTGGACGGAGAAGCCCACGTAGTAGCCGTCGCGGGGCTCGGTGCGGTCGTCGCGCCGGTCCCAGGCGAACGCCACCTCCAGGAAGCTCAGCGCCTGGTCGCATTTGCCCTCCTGGGTCGTGTTCTCACAGCCCAGGGTGATGGGCGGGACGCTCTCCTCCAGGCTCACCTGGCCCGTCAGCCGGTAGAGCTGCAGGTTGTACGAGGGGAAGACGGAGAAGGACGGGTGGGGCGTCCAGATGACGCCCGTCTTGAGGTAGCCGCCGTAGAACGAATAGGCCTGCTGCAGGCCCTTCTCCGCGGTGACGGAGGCCTGCAGGGCCACGTCGCGGAAGAGGAAGCGCGGCTGTTCGAACTCCGTGGTGAAGCTGAAGACGGGGGCCTCGTCGGAGCCCTCGTCGTTGCGCAGGCTCGCCAGCACGTTGGGGATGAAGGCGTAGCCCAGGCGCCCGCGCAGCGTGAGCCTTCGCAGGCCGCCCCGGAAGTTGCGGTTGGTCCACTCGCCCAGGATGCGGCCTTCCTGCCGCGCGGCGTCGATGCCGATACCGCCGCCCAGCTTGATCGAGTGGAAGGGCGACTCGCGCACGTCCACCACCACCGGCACCGTGGCGTTCTGCCGGTCCGGCGCGCCCCGGTTCACCTTCACCGCGCCGAAGACGCCCATGCGGAAGACGCGCGCCTGGGCTTCCGCCAGCGCCGCTTCACTGAAGTACGCGCCCTTGGTCACGGCGCCCTGCGCCTGTTCGATGATGCGCCGGGGCGGCACCTGCGGGTTCGCGTCCGTGGCGATGAAGATGTTGCCGAATCGGTAGCGCAGGCCCGGGGCAATCTGCAGGTCCACCACGGCCTTCTGCGTGGCCACGTCCACGCGCACCTCGCCGCCGACCTCGGCTTCCGCGTACCCCAGGTCCTTGAGCCGCTGGAGCACCAGCTCCTTGGTGGTGGTCCACGCGTCCTCGCGGAACACGTCCCCGGGCTTCATCGGCAGCTCTTCCAGGATGCGCTCGCGCTCACGCTGCGACGGCTGGCCCTCGCCCTGGCTCAGCGCCTCCAGGCCGTGCGGTTCAATGTGGTCGATGACGGTGGGCGCGCCCTCGTTGACCACCACCTTGAGGCGCACGGCCTTGTCGCCGTCGGGGATGACCTCGTTGGACTCCACCTGCGCCTGGTAGAAGCCCTCCGCCTGGTAGAAGCGCTCGATGCGGCGCAGGTCCGCCTGCCACGCGTTGGTGTCGAAGTAGTGCGCCTTGCCGAAGGGCCAGAACGCGTACCAGGGGGTGGAGGACGTGAGGATGCGGTCCTTGATGTCCCCCTCGTCCACCTGCTTCGTCCCCTCGATGTCCAGGGACTTCACCTTCGGCCCGGTGGGCTGATTGGAGGTGGTGGCGCACGCCGTCAGCAGCACGGCCAGCGTGAGGGGCACGGCGAAGCGGAATCGGAGGAGTCGGACGTCGGCCACGCCATGTTTCTTACCGGAAGGCCAGCCCCTGACGCGTTTCGCAATGTTTCTTTGTGGGGCGAATGTCGCATTCCACGACCTCGGGGGCGGGGGCAGTGTCCTCCAGCCCCCGGGCACCGCCGTGGCGCGTGCAACCGGGCCCGGGGTGCGTCAGATTCGGGCCCCTATGGTCCGGCGAATCGCGATGTTGTTGTCGGCCACGCTGGTGCTCGCCACCGGCTGCGGCGTGAGCGAAGACGAAGTGGTCCAACTCAAGGAGGGCGAGAACCTCTCCGACACGCCCTACTGCGGCTCCATCGGGTGCGCGGATCCGTTCCGCTTCTGCGCGGAGCTGTTCCTGGAGTTCGGCCGCTCGCCCCCCCTGTGCGTCGTGGAGAACATCTGCGACCGGCTGGAGTGCGTGAAGGAGGGCCGCCGCTGCGCCGTGTTCGACGGCTTCCCCGGCCAGGTGAAGTGCATCGAGGACAACGGCGACTGACGCGGGACGCGGGCGTCCCTTCGGGTCAGCGCCCGCGCCCGGGGCGGCCGCGTGTCCAGCGGCCCCGGGGCGGTGACTGCGTCTTGAAGGCTAGCGGCGCGACGAGGCGGTGAGCCACGCCAGGCGCTCCGCGGCGTCCTTCGTCTGCGGCTCCGTGAGCAGCGCGTCCGTGTTCTGCGCGATGCGGTAGGCCCAGTTGGCGTCGCCCATGGTGCCGGGCAGGTTGATGCGGTCGCGGGTGCCCAGCACGTCCTGCCACGGCAGCACGCACAGGTCCGAGCCCGCGTTCAGCGACGCGGCCAGCGTGGCGCGGTGGATGTCCGGGGTGAACTCGCGCGTCACCGCGACGCCCTGGAACTCCGGCCACACGCGCGCGGCGTTCTGGCGCTCGTCCTCGCGCGCCTGCTCCCACCACTCCGCCTGCGGCTCCGTGTCGTGCGTGCCGGTGGTGACCAGCGACACGGCGGGGAACTGGTGCGGGTCGCGGTAGGTGTTGTCGTCGCGCTCCCAGCGCAGCACGCGGTAGCCGGGCAGCTTCAGGTCCGCGAGGATCTTCCGCACGAACGGCGGAATCACGCCCAGGTCCTCGGCGACGATGCCCGCGCCCTCCGACAGCAGTCGGAAGTGCTTCTCACCCTGGCGGCGCCAGGTGGCCTCGTCCGCGGGGACGAAGTAGCCGGTGGGGTTCTTCTCGTCGCGGATCCACTGGCGGAAGTAGCCCACCGCGTGGTCCACGCGGCGCAGGTCGTAGTAGCTGGCCGCCTTGGCCGCGCGCTTCTTCAGCCACGCGTAGTCGTCCTTCTCCATGGCGGCGAAGTCGAAGTAGGGCAGGCCCCAGTCCTGGCCCGTGGCGGAGAAGTCGTCCGGCGGCACGCCCAGGCGCGCGTCGCGGCGCAGGATGTCCGGATGGGCCCAGCAGTCGGAGCTGTCCTGTCCGATGATGAAGGGCTCGTCACCGCACAGCAGCACGTCCTTCGCCTTGGCCTGCGCGCGGACCTGGTTCCACTGCACTTCGGCCAGCCACTGCAGCCACGCGTGGTAGCGCACGCGGCGCTCCAGGCCCTCCTTCTGGATGGCGATGAGCGCCTGCGGCTGGCGTGTGCGCAGCCCTTCGGGCCACTCCCACCAGGGACGGCGGCCCTCCTTCTCGCTGATGGCGGTGAAGAGGGCATAGCTCTCCAGCCACTCGCCCTGCGCCTCGCGCCACTTCTGGAACTCCTGGGCGCGCGGCGTGCGCGGGGTCCACTCGTGCTTCTCGAAGTGGTCGAAGGCGCGCGCGAACGCGGCGTCCTTGAGCGGGAACACCAGGTCGTAGCGCACGCGCGGCGCGCCGCGGGCCTCCGCCAGCTGCCCCTTCTGCGTGTCGCTGAGCGCGCCCTCGCCGCCGGTGGCCTGGAACTCCGGCACCTGGCTCAGGTCGATGAAGAGCGGGTTCAAACCGAACGCGGACCGCGTGGCGTAGGGGCTGGGGTCACCGGGCGCGGTGGGGAGCAGGGGCAGCACCATCAGCAGGCGCTGACGCGCGGCCTTCATCCAGGAGAACAGGCCATCCATGGCGCCAAAGTCGCCAATGCCGAAGTCCGTCCGCGAGCGAAGGGAGAACAGGGGAAGCAGGAGACCGGAAAGCCGGCCAGGAGTGGACATGCGGCGCAATCTGCCCCAGCCCCGGGCCGGTGTGAACTGCTGTCGCGACGCGGTGCACACACGCCTGCCTGTCAGGCATTTGGAGAACGCGGCGTTGGACCCAGGGCCAATGCGAGCGCTCAGTGGTTGACGAAGCGTGGCTGTGCGGATGGAGGGACAGCGCTTCGTGGACCGGCTCCCCCCCTGTTCCTCGACGCCCCGGTCCGCCGAAGGTGGAGGTCCGGCGGGGTGGAATGACAAGGTGTGTCATCGCCGTGGAAGACGAGGGGGGCAGGGTGTTGACGGCTCGGTCAGGCTTGCTCGTCGGGGAGGAGTGTCCGGAGAAGCTCGTCGTCGGGGCTGAGAGGGCGCCAGCCGGGCTTGGGAGGATTCGCGCGAAGTGCTGCCCTGGCCTGCTTGACCCGCTCCTTGTGCGTATCAGGAGTGTCGGCAGACCAGCAGCCGAGCGCCTTGGCGACCTGGAAACGGGACTCGTCGTCCATCACGGAGGGCCATCCATGAGGGAGGCTCTCGGACAGCTCGCGCACGAGCACGTCCCGCACGAAACGTGTGACCTGCTTGCGCTGCTCCGCCTCGGCATGCAAGCCGCCCAACACCTGCACTCCTGCGATGTCGTCCTTGCCAAGTTCCTCAGCGAGTTGGTTCAGTGGAACGGCTGGGTGTGCCTCGGCAAAGGCAGTGAGCGAATCGTAACCGCGCTCGCGGAGGCGCTCATACAGGCGGGCCTTCCAGTTGCCCTGCCAAGAGCGTCCGTCGGTCATCGCGGTCCCCCTTGAATGAACCTCATTGGGATGTCGTAGCGCCTCATGCGAGATGCGGCAATGTTCAGGACTTCATTCCGCGTCAACATGCGTCCCGCTTCAACCTCAGCCTCGCGCAAGGCCTCCATGATCATCCGGTTCCATTCGCCGGGCCACGTGCGCCCCAGCTTCCAGTTCCCCCCGCCGTGAATCGCCTCATGGTGGGCCTGCTCCAACCGGACGCAGAACTGGTCGATGTCCAGGTCGCCCTTGAAACCGCGCTGCTCGAACCACTCGCGGTGCTCTTGTGGCAGCACGTGGTGTTTCGGGGCGTCCGACATGCCCGCCCTCGCTCTGCCGGTTTCATGCATGCCACGCACTTCGGGACTGTCCCCCAGCGCATCGCGCAAGCCCTTGGGCAAGTCCTGATGCGCCTGGGCCATCAAGATCTGTCCGCCCTGAATGAGGACGGCCGCGCTGACGGCGGGAACGGAGATGACGCCCGCCTGCACCAGCTTCCGCATCATCTCCACCCATTCTGCGGATACCACCATCCGCGAGCCCACCATGACTCCACTCGAACTCATGATGAGGCCCACGCCGAGCGTCACTGGGGCCGAGGGTGGCACGCGCGGCATGGCCATCTTCATCGTGGAGATCATCGTGACCATCTCCACAGCCTGCATCGCTGCGATGACCTGCCCGCCAAACTTCATGGTCGCGCGGGTTTCTCGCTGGAGCGTGTCGAACTCACGCGTCAGCTTCCCCATCAGCTCGGGCATCTCGGTCGTCGCCGCCTCCACCCGCTCCGGGTCCAGTGAGGCAAGGTCCGTCAGCGTGGGCTCCATCATTCCCTGCACGCGATGAAGGTCGGTGAAGAGCTTCTCGACGCTGCACATCGGGCAGTTGCGAAGCACGGCGTCCGCGAGGTGCAGGAAGTCCACCCAGGTGGCCAGCAGGAGCGTCCCGAACCAAGCCGCCTGGAGCTTGGGCCCCGTCATGCGCAGCAGGCCCAGCTCCATGTCCGTGTCGCCGACTTCCGAGGCCGCATCCGTCAACACGGTGGCGCTCCCAAGCGCGCCATGAAGCCACGTCACCTGCCTGGAGCCCTGGTCGAGGTAGCGCGTGAAGACGCCGGTGAGGCTGAAGCCCCAGAGGTCTGGAGGACGGGCCGCCAGTTTTGAGAATGCGGCTTCGACGTTGCGCAGGGAGCCCTTCACCTCGTCCGTGGCTTCGAGGACTGCCTGACGCGTCAATGCAGCGCTTCGGGCCCCGCCCCCAGCGGCTGCCTCCCTGCTGACGTCTCCCACGGCTGTCACGTCGTCACGCGGCTGCTGGCGGCGCAGGAGCCGCTGTTCGGGCCCGGAGAGGACGTGTGGGGGAGCGTTCCAGGCGCGCGGGGGCTCATCGCTCGGAGTCTCCATCCTCGCGGGCGAGCGGGACTCACGCGGCGCGTAGCTCAGGCTTCGGTCCCGCCCAGGCGCTTGCGACACGGAGGCGCATCCCGTGGCCATCAGCACCAGGGACAGCAACAGGGCCTCAGCGCGCATTGTCCACCCCCAGGCCCACCGAGGCGAAAGCCCCTGGCCGCAGCGTCCCTTCCGGTGTGGGGAAGAGCAGCGTGCCGCCCGTCCCCATCGCGTAGAGCTTCCCGCCCAGCAATCGCCAGCGGACCTCGGCGGACCCCAGGAAGCGCGCTCCCAGCTGCCC
>NZ_RAVW01000488.1 GCF_003611585.1 Corallococcus exercitus
GGACTGACGCGTGGCAGCCGGGTGGGGCATCCCTTAGATTCCAGCGGATGAAGTTGCCCCTGCCGTTCCGACGCGACCGTCCCATCATTCCGTCCGCCAACGCGCAGGATCACGCGGAGCGGCTGATCGCCGAGTCCCTGCGCATGCTCGGCCAGGTGTGTTCGAAGGTCGCGGACGCCATCGAGGCGCAGCGGCTGGAGCGCCACGGTTACGCGCACAACAGCTACCTGCGGCGCCTGGACGACGAGGAGGACGCGAAGAAGCCCTCCGGACCGGGCACGGGCGGATGACGGCTCCCCGGGAGCCACCGGGCCCAGCGCACGCGCATCCGGAGGACGACGCGCCCGTGCCGTGCCTCGCGTCCTCGCCGGCGCCGTCCTGGCGGGAGCAGGGCATCCAGATGCCCATGCCCGCGCTGGCGGACGAGGAAGGGCCCCGCGTGGACCCCGGCCTGCCTCCCGTCGTGGACGCGCACGTGCACCTGTTCCCCGACCGCGTCTTCGAGGCGGTGTGGCGCTGGTTCGACCGCCACGGCTGGCCCATCCGCTACAAGCTGCACACACCCCAGGTGGTGTCCTTCCTGCTGTCCCGGGGCGTCGAGCGCGTGGTCGCCCTGCACTACGCCCACAAGCCGGGCATGGCGCGCGCCCTCAACGCCTACGTGGCCCAGGTGGCGAAGGACGAGCCCCGCGTCATCGGGCTTGGCACCGTGTACCCGGGCGAGCCCGACGCCGTGGCCATCCTGGAGGAGGCGTTCGCCCTGGGCCTGAAGGGCGTGAAGCTGCACTGTCACGTCCAGGCCTTCTCCCCGGACGCGCCCCAGTTGCATGAGCTCTACGAGGCGTGCGCCCGGGCGGGGAAGCCGCTCGTGATGCACTCAGGGCGGGAGCCGTCCAGTCCCCAGTACCCGGTGGATCCGCACCAGCTCTGCGCCGCGGAGCGCGTGGAGCGCGTGCTGAAGGATCACCCCTCGCTGAAGCTGTGCGTGCCGCACCTGGGGGCGGACGAGTTCGACGCGTACGCGCGCCTGCTGGAGCGGTACGACACGCTCTGGCTGGACACCACCATGGCGGTGGGCGGCTACTTCCCCGTGCCGCTTCCCAGGAAGGCGCTGGAGGTGCGGCCCGGACGCATCCTCTACGGGACGGACTTCCCCAACCTCCCCTATGCGTGGGACCGGGAGCTGCGGGCGCTGGCCGGGCTGGGGCTGGACGAGGCCGCGCTCGCGGGGGTGCTGGGCGGGAACACGCTGTCGCTCTACGCGGAGTGTTGAAAAGAAACGAAGGCCCTTCCGCAATGGAGGGGGCATTCCCATCTTCGACCCCATAGAATCGCGGTCCCCGAAGACGCCGCCACTCCAGAGGCTCCTGCCCATGTCGAACTTCATCCTGGTCGTCGACGACGACGCGAGTCACCGCACGCTCATCTGCGATGCCCTCCAGGAGATGGGGTATGCCACCATCGAGGCCAAGAACGGCCGCGAGGCGCTGGATCTTCTCGAGGACGACATTCCGGGCGCCGTGCTGCTGGACCTGCGCATGCCCGTCATGAGCGGCTGGGGCCTCCTGGACGCGCTCAAGAAGATGCCGCGGGCGCGCAACCTGCCCATCATCATCATCTCCGGCTACGGCTTCGAGTGGGAGGCGGAGCTCGTGGGCGCCGCCGGCTACATCTCCAAGCCGGTGGACCTGGACAAGGTGCGCACCACCGTGCAGCAGATCGTCGGGCCGCCGGAGGTGGCCATGGTGCACTGAGCCGGGAAGCGCCCGGTGGGCCGCACCATCCGTCAACCCGAGGATTGTGGGCAGCCCCTGGGTGCGTGGTGTGATGGCGTCCTTCATGACGCCCCCTCCTGTTGAACCCACCGGCGAACCGGCCGAGCTGGCCATCGACGCTCGCGGCCTCGTCAAGCGCTTCGGCACCTTCACCGCGCTGGACGGCCTGGAGCTTCAGATTCCCCGGGGCGCCTTCTACGCGTTCCTCGGCCCCAACGGCGCCGGCAAGTCCACCTCCATCGCGCTGCTCACCGGCGTGTACGGGCCGGACCAGGGCAGCATCCGCATGCTCGGCGTGGACGCCGTGGCGAAGCCCCTGGACGTGAAGCAGCGCGTGGGCGTGGTGCCGGAGGAGCTGAGCCTCTTCGAGCGCCTCACCGGCCGCCAGTACCTCACCTTCTGCGCGCGCATGTACGGGCTGGACGGCGCGGAGGCCGCAGCGCGGGCGGTGGAGCTCCTGGAGCTGACGGAGCTCACGTACAAGGCCGGCGCGCTGGTGGCGGAGTACTCCAAGGGCATGCGCCGCCGGCTCGCGATCGCCGCGGCGCTCATCCACGCGCCGGAGCTGGTGCTGCTGGATGAGCCCTTCGAGGGCATCGACGTGCTCGCCGCGGGCGTCATCCGCGAGCTGTTGCGCGAGCTGTCCCGCCGGGGCGTGACGCTGCTGCTCACCACGCACGTGCTGGAGATCGCCGAGCGGCTGGCCACGCACGCGGGCGTCATCCGGGGCGGGCGCATGTTGGATCAGGGCCCGGTGGAAGCGCTCCGCCAGCGCCACGGCGTGGCCACGCTGGAGGCGGTGTTCGAGAAGCTGATCGCCGTGCCGGCCGCGCGCAACGCGAAGCTGTCGTTCTACGGAGAGCCCGCCGCGACCGTGGTGCCGCTGCGCCGGGAGTCCGCGTGAGCCGCCCGCGCCCGCCGGTCCCCGGCTTCTTCCAGCACCTGCTGCTCCTCTGGGGCCTGCGCCTGCACCTGGGCCTCAACCAGGGCCCGGGCAAGAGCCGCCTGCTCGCGGTGGCGGCGTTCCTGGGCTCCAGCGCGCCGGGCGTGCTCCTGGGCCTGAGCTTCTTCAAGCTGATGCGGCTGCCGCTCATCGTCCATAGCAACGTGTGGCCGTACTTCATCCTCAACCTGCTCTGCTTCGTCACCGCCGCCACCTGGGTGACGTGGCCGCTGCTGTCCGCGGGCGTGGATGATCATTCCGAGTTGTCGCGCTACGCGGCGTTCCCCATCTCGCCGTTCCGGCTGTTGATGGGCTCCACGGTGGCGAGCCTCTTCGAGCCGCGCGCGCTCGTGTTCTACGCCCCCCTCACTGGCGCGGCGGTGGGCTATGCGTCGCGCCACCGGCTGGCGTCACCGTGGCTGGCGGTGGTGCTCTACGTGCTGTTCGCGCTCTTCTGCGCGGCGTGGAGCCGGGTGGGCCTCTACACGGTCATCAACGTGCTGAGGGCGAAGCACAGCGCGCGCATCATGGGCGGCGGCATGGTGGCGTTCCTCGTGGCCGCGTCGTTCATCCCGCCCATCGACACGTCGTGGCTCACCAGCGTGGGCGAGGCGGGCGTGGGCGCGCTGGACATGAGCCTCATCATCAACGCCGCGGTGGCGCTCAGCCAGGTGCCGCCCGGCTTCTTCGGCGACGGCCTGGGGCAGCTCGCGCACGGGCGCGTGGGCATCGCGATGCTGGAGGCCTTCGGGCTCCTGTTCTTCACCGGCCTGGGCATGACGGTGGCGTACAGGCTGCTGATGCGCTTCCACCGGCAGGCGGGAGGCCGCTCCGGCGGAGACCGGGGGGATGGCCGGGACAGCGACCCGTTCGCCACCACGGGCTCGCGCTTCGACACCCTCCTGCGGCGCGAGGTGCTGGACCTGTGGCGCAACCCGCGCGCGCGGCTGCTGGCGGCGGTGCCCTTCATCCTGGCCATCCTGCTGAAGCTGCTCTCCGGCCGGGACCTCTTCGTGTACCTGCTGGGCGGCAGCGCGGACGCGTGGGTGATGGGCGGCCTGAGCATCTACGGCGCGGTGGTCATCGCGTCCACGTTCTCCCAGAACACCTTCGCGTATGACGGGCACGGCTTCGCGGTGTTCCTGGCGGCGCCCATGAGCCTGGCGGACGTGCTGCGCGCGAAGAACCGGGTGCAGGGCGTGGCGGCGCTGGGGATGGCGGTGCTGGTGGGCGCCTTCTACCGGGTGTACTTCGGCGCGGGGACGCTCGTGGACTTCCTGTGCGCCATGGCCGCGGTGGCGGCGGTGGTGCCCATGCTGCTGGCCGCGGGCAACTTCCTGTCGCTGTACTTCCCGGTGAAGTTCCACGCGAGCCTCAAGCGGCGCGACCGGGTCCCCCTCACCGCGTCCATGCTGGGCATCCTCGCGGCCAGCGTGGGCTGCATGCCTTTTGGCCATGCGCTGCGGGCGGCGGGGATGGACGGGCCGGGCTGGCAGTCCGTGGCGTTCATCGCCGGGTGCGCGGTGCTCAACCTCGGCGTCTACCTGGCGACGCGCCCCCTGGCGATGCGCCTGTTGGATCAGCGGCGGGAGATCGTGCTGCGCGCCGTGACGCGCGAGTAGCCACGGGCGGGCGGGGCACGAGGGGCCCCGCCCAATGAGGCCTTCAGTACGCGACGCCGAACTTCGCGGCCTGGGCCTTCACGCTCTTCATCACGTTGGCGTCGAAGGCGTCCTCCTTGGTGGTCGCGTTCTTCGAAAGCCACTGGTCGCGCTCGCTGGCGAGCTTCGCGACCTTCTCCTCCAGCACCTTGCGCTCGGCGGCGAGCTGCTTCACCTTCGCGGCCTGCTCCTCCTTCTTGAGGCCCTTGAGCTCCTGGGGCAGCTCGTCGTCCTTGAGGGTGTCGAGCGCGGCCGGCTTCTCCAGCAGGTCCACCGCGCCTCCGACGGCCACGGGCGCGCTGCTCACCGCCGCGGCGCTGGGGGCGCTCATGCCCGCGCCCCGGCTCTTCTTCATGTAGCTGATGCGGTCCGCGACGGCCTCCGCGGCCATGCCCTTGGTCGCCTCCGAGCGCGCGAGGTTCATCTCGCGGACCTCCTTGCGGCCGCCGTAGAGCGTCTTCGACGCCAGCTCCGCGTTCACACGCGACAGCTCCGCGTCATAGGGCGTGGCCACCGCCACCATGCCGCCCGACGCGTCGATGGAGTCGAAGGTGCCGTCCGTCAGCTTCGCCACGTAGCGCCAGGACTCCTCGGTGGAGCTGTCCGCGCCGCAGCGCACGGTGTTCACCACGATGTGGCGCTCCTTCGCGCGCTTGGACCAGAGCTTGAAGTCCCAGGCGGCCTCGCGCTCGGCGGGGGGCGCGTCGCCCACCAGGAAGACGACCTTCATCACCTCGCGGTCCTGGCTCCACTTGAGCAGCGACACGGCCTCTCCCAGGCCGCGCCCCACGTGCTCCGGGAAGTCCCCTCCCCCGTTCGCATCCAGCTTGCGCAGCTCCGCGAACATGGAGTCCATGTCGTCACTCAGCTCGAAGCGCTTCGTCACGTAGGCGTCCCCCACGTCCCGGTACGCCACCAGCGCCACCTTCAAGTGCGGCGTGGGCTTGCCCTTCGCGATGCGCGACGCGATGGAGAAGATCTTCTGCTTCGCGCCCTCCAGCAGGCCGCCCATGGACCCCGTCGTGTCCAGCACGAAGGCCACCTCGATTTCGGGCCGCGCGCCCTGCGGTTGCACCTGCGCGTCCTGGCCCTGCGCCTGCGCGCCCTGCCCCGCGGGCGTCTGGGTCCCGGCCGCGGACGTGCCGGTGGGCTTCCCGGACTCGCCCTTCACGGAGGGCTTCGCTTCGGCGGCGGGCGGGGGCTTCACGGGCGGCTTGTCGTGGATGGGCGTGACGGCCCAGGCGGAGGTGGCGGACAGACCGGTGGCGAGCGCGGCCGTCAGGACGGCCCGCGAGAGGGGCTTCAGGTTCATGGGTGTGGGCTCCGGAAACGGACGTCGCGGGCGGGTTTTTCCGCGCCGCCTGCTCCTGTAACGGACAGGCCCGCCGGAAGGTCTACGCCTCCGGTTGCGGCCTCCGGAAACCGGCGTTACGCCCGGGGTCCGTGCGCGTCTTCCACATCGACAGGTACTCCGTCCCCCTGCCCGACGGGCACCGCTTCCCCATGGAGAAGTACCGGCTGCTGCGCGAAATCCTGCTCGCGCGCGGCATCCTGCCCCCGGCCGCCTTCCACGAGGCGCCCCGCGCGGAGCGGACCGACCTGGAGCGCGTGCACACCCCGCGCTACCTGGACGCCTTCTTCGGCGGCAGCCTCACGGACGCGGAGCTGCGCCGGCTGGGCTTCCCCTGGTCCCTCCTGCTCGTGGACAACGCACGCGCGTCCGTGGGCGGCACCCTGGCCGCGGCCCGCGCCGCCCTGGAGGACGGCTTCGGCGCGAACCTGGCCGGCGGCACCCACCACGCCTTCCCGGACCACGGGGAGGGCTTCTGTGTCTTCAACGACATCGCCGTGGCCATCCGCGTCCTCCAGGCGGAAGGGGCCATCCGCCGCGCGGTGGTGGTGGACCTGGACGTGCACCAGGGCAACGGCACCGCGGCCACCTTCGCGGGCGACCCGTCCGTCTTCACCTTCTCCATGCACGGCGAGCACAACTTCCCCTTCAGGAAGCACCCGTCGCACCTGGACCTGGGGCTGGAGGACGGCGTGGGTGACGCGGAGTACCTGGCCGTGCTCGACGCCCACCTGCCCCACGTCCTGGAGTCCGCGCACGCCGACCTGCTCTTCTTCCAGGCCGGCGTGGATCCACTGGAGGAGGACACCCTGGGCCGGCTGTCGCTCACCCACGCGGGACTGCGCGAGCGCGACCTGCGCGTCATGCGCGCGGCGAAGGAGCGCGGACTCCCCGTGGTGCTCACCCTGGGCGGCGGCTACGCAAGGCCGTTGACGCCGTCGCTGGAGGCCCACGTCGGGACTTATCTCGCGGCGTGTTCGTTGTTCCGCTGACGCCCGCCTTCCCCCGGGCCGCTTGCGGGCCCGCGCCCCCCGGCACCATGCCTG
>NZ_RAVW01000489.1 GCF_003611585.1 Corallococcus exercitus
GAAGAGGCCTTGGCTTCTATTGGCGCACACCCGGCCGTGCAATCAACGCCGTTGAGTGCAGCCCCGCGGCACCTGCCATCCAGCAAGCGCTCCTCTTCCAGGAGGGCAGCCAGTGGAGCAGGCGGCCGGCCGCTTCAGGGAGGCGAGGGCGTCACGACGCGAGCAGTGCCCGCGTCTGGCGCGAGCGGCGCGGCGGTGACAGCCGTGCCCGCGTCCTGCGCCCGGGGCGCGACCGTGGCGACGGAAGTTCCCGCATCCTGTCCGGGAGGACCAACGGCGGTGGGGGCTCCCACGGTGAGCGCGGGAGGTGCGAGCGCGGTCGTGCCCGCGTCCTGCGCCCGGGGGGCGCTGGCGGTCGCGGACGTCCCCGCATCCGATGCCAGTGGCGCGGCAGGGGCCACGGAAGCTCCCGCCGGAGGCACGGTGACCGCCAGGTGCACGCCCGCATCCACGACCGGGTGAACGGGGGCCACCGCCTGCTTCACCGCCACCGGCGCGAGCTCCGGCGCCGGGAGGACGCCCGCGTCCGGAGCGACAGGAACCGACGTGGCCAGGGGCGCGCCAGCGGGGGCCTTCAGCCCGCCGTTCGGAGCGTCCGCCGATGGCAGCGCGCGGCGGATCTCCGCGCCCGCCGTGGCCACGATGCCAATGGACAGGAAGAGGAACCCGGCCGTCTGCGCCACCGTCTCCACGCGGGGCGGGATGCGCCGTCCGCTCACCGCCTCGATGGCGAGCAGCAGCACCCGGCCGCCATCCAGGCCCGGCACCGGCACCAGCGTCAGCATCGCCAGCGCCACGGAGGCCGCCACCAGCGCGCGCACCAGCGCATCCACGCCGGACGCCGTGGACGACGCGACGTCGGAGGACTCCTGGCGCATCAGCGCGCCCGGCCCGGCCCGGCCCGCGACCTGGGGCCCGCGCACCATCGCCACCAGCGTGGACAGCGCCTCGGACGCCACGCGCCCGGTGTGCACCAGCGACTGGGTGAAGGCCTCGCCGGGCGCGTGCTCTCGGAACACGTACTGCTGGCTCACGCCGATGCGCCCCGCGCCGCGCTCGTCCGCCCGGGGCCGCACCGTCACCGTGCGCGGCTCGCCGTGCCGGTCCACCGAAAGCTCCAGCGTTCCACCCACGCCGTCCGCCACCCGCGTGACGAAGTCCGACCAGTTCTCCAGCGGCTTGCCGTCCACGCCCACCAGCCGGTCCCCCGGCAGGAGCTGCGCCCGCGCCGCCTCCGAGCCCGGCAGCACCGTGCCCACCGTCAGCGGCACCACCACGTGCGTGCCCGACGAGTACAGCGCGAACAGCAGCCCCACCGCGACCGCGTAGTTCGCCAGCGGCCCCGCGAGGATGATGGCCATCCGCTTGAGCGGCCCCAGCGTGCCGAACCCCGACGTGTCCTCCTCCGCGGAGCGGTGCGGGTTCATCCCCTGCAGGTTCGCGGAAGCGCCCAGCGGCACCGCGCCCAGCACGAACTGCGTCCCGCCCAGCCGGAACGACAGGAGCGGCGGCCCGAAGCCCACGGTGAAGCGCGGCACCCGCACGCCCAACAGGCGCGCGGCCACCAGGTGCCCCAGCTCATGGACGATGAGCAGCGCTCCGAGCGCCAGGAGGACGAACAGGTAGTGCATCCGCGAAGGCCCGCTTCCGCCTACAGCTTGCGGCGCTTCCCGGTGCGCTTGTAGGTCAGGTAGTCCGACAGGATGGTGCCGTGGTCGAAGCACAGGTCCTTGGGCAGCGCGTCCACGGTGAACGTCTTCGCCTCCGCCGCGTCGTCCGCGCCCACCGGCTCACCCGTCGCCTTCGCGATGAACACGGTCGAAATCGTGTGCAGACGCGGGTCCCGCTTCGGATCCGAGTAGCTGAAGAACTGCTCCTCCAGCGTCACGTCCAGGCCCGTCTCCTCCTTGGCCTCGCGGATGGCCGCCTTGTCCAGCGGCTCGCCCTCGTCCACGAAGCCGCCCGGCAGCGCCCAGCCCACCGGCGGGTTCGCGCGGCGGATGAGCACGATGCGCTCGCCGGACAGCTCGATGATGCAGTCCACGGTGGGTTTGGGGTTGCGGTATTCAGGCATGGCGTCGCACTCTACCCAAAGCCCCCCGGCAAGCGCCCGTTCCGGATGCCTTCCGTGGGCGATGGTGCGTGCCGTGTCTACCCTGCGACGCCTCTGCCTCCCCGCCGTCCTGGCCTTCACGCTGGCGGGCTGCCTGCCCTACAGCCAGAACGAGGGCGAGTACGAGCTCATCCCCACGGAGACCCTGCGCGACGACTGCGGGCTCCTGGCGAAGTTCCAGGGCAACCTCCATCTGAACATCCAAATCTCCGGACGCGTGGTGCGCGCGGACTTCGGCGTGCAGAACATGCAGCTGCTCGGCTACTTCCTGGAGGACGGCGAGGCCTTCACCGCCGACGGCAGCGTGGCCAACGTCAGCACCACCGTGGACGGGGCCAACGAGTGCCTGCTGGACCAGGTCCAGGTGCACCTGGACGCGACCACGCGGTGCGCCACCGAGTTCAACGGCCAGCTGCGGCTCGCCTACGACGCCAACAACGACACCGCCTGCACCTGCGAGCTGTGGTTCCGCTTCGACGGCGTTCAGGGGAACACCCGCTGCGAAGGGAACCCTTGAGATAGCGGGGGGGGCTTCCTACAACAGGAGGGCTGTTCCCACGCTGAAGCTGGAGGGACGCCCATGGCCAACCCGCACGAAATCGTCTCGGTCCTGACCGAGTCCCGCGTCTTCCCCCCGCCCAAGGAGTTCTCCGAGCGGGCCCACATCCGCGGCATGGAGGACTACCGGCGGCTCTGGGACGAGGCCGCGAAGGATCCGGACAGGTACTGGGGCGACCGCGCCCGCGAGGAGCTCTACTGGAAGGAGCCCTTCCAGACGGTGCTGGACTGGAAGCCGCCCCACGCGCGCTGGTTCGTCGAGGGGAAGACCAACCTCGCCTACAACTGCCTGGACCGGCACCTGCCGAAGCTCCAGGACAAGCCCGCCATCCTCTTCGAGGGCGAGCCGGGAGACCGCCGCGCCATCACCTACGGACAGCTGTCCCAGCAGGTGAACCGGCTGGCCAACGGCCTCAAGTCGCTGGGCGTGAAGAAGGGTGACCGCGTGGGCATCTACCTGCCCATGGTGCCGGAGGCCGCCGTCGCGATGCTCGCGTGCGCGCGGCTGGGCGCGGTGCACTCCGTGGTCTTCGGCGGCTTCTCCGCGGAGGCGCTCCAGGACCGCATGAAGGACGCGGGCGCGAAGGTGCTGCTCACCGCGGACGGCGGCTGGCGCAAGGGCGCGGTGGTGCCGCTGATGAAGAACGTGGAGGCCGCGCTCCCGAACGCCCCCAGCATCGAGAAGGTCGTCGTCCTCACGCGCACCGGCGATGGCAAGCTGCCGGAGGGCCCGAAGTTCCTGGCGTGGGACGCGCTGGTGAAGGGCCAGTCCGACGTCTGCGAGCCGGAGTGGGTGGAGAGTGAGCACCCGCTGTTCATCCTCTACACGTCCGGCTCCACCGGGAAGCCCAAGGGCGTGCTGCACACCACGGCCGGCTACGCGCTGGGCGCGTCGCTCACCACGCGCTGGGTGTTCGACCTGCGCGACGAGGACGTCTACTGGTGCACCGCGGACGTGGGCTGGGTGACGGGCCACACGTACGTCGTCTACGGCCCGCTGATGAACGGCGTCACCACCATCATCTACGAGGGCGCGCCCACGCAGCCGGGGCCGGACCGCTTCTGGGACATCATCGAGCGCTACAAGGCCACCATCCTCTACACCGCGCCCACCGCCATCCGCGCCTTCATGCGCCTGGGGGACGAGCCGGTGAAGAAGCACGACCTGTCCTCGCTGCGCCTGCTGGGCAGCGTGGGTGAGCCCATCAACCCGGAGGCGTGGATGTGGTACCGCGACGTCATCGGCGGGGGGCGGTGCCCCGTCGTGGACACGTGGTGGCAGACGGAGACGGGCGGCATCATGATCTCCCCGCTGCCCGGCGCCACGCCCACCAAGCCCGGCTCCGCCACCTTCCCGCTGCCCGGCATCCACGCGGAGATTTTGGACCGCGAAGGCAAGCCCGTGCCCAAGGGGCAGGGCGGCCTGCTCTTCGTGACGAAGCCCTGGCCGTCCATGCTGCGCACCGTGTACGGGGACCCGGAGCGGTACGTGAACACGTACTTCAGCGAGCTGCCCGGCATGTACTTCACCGGCGACGGCGCGCGCACGGACGCGGACGGCTACTTCTGGCTGATGGGCCGCGTGGACGACGTGGTGAACGTCGCGGGCCACCGCCTGGGCACCGCGGAGGTGGAGAGCGCGCTCGTGGCGCACGCGAAGGTGTCCGAGGCCGCGGTGGTGGGCCGCCCGGACGACCTGAAGGGCACGGCGCTCGTGGCCTTCGTGACGCTCAAGCAGGGCAACGCCCCCTCGGACGCGCTCAAGAAGGAGCTTGCCGTGCACGTGTCCAAGGAGATTGGCGCCATCGCGCGGCCGGATGAGATCCGCTTCGCGGAAGGCCTCCCCAAGACGCGCTCCGGGAAGATCATGCGCCGGCTCCTGCGCGACGTGGCCGCGGGCAAGCAGTCCAC
Organism: Corallococcus exercitus; assembly: GCF_003611585.1. Lineage (GTDB taxonomy): Bacteria > Myxococcota > Myxococcia > Myxococcales > Myxococcaceae > Corallococcus > Corallococcus exercitus. The sequence goes on from NZ_RAVW01000489.1 coordinate 4,583, forward strand.
GCAGGACACCACCACGCTGGAGGACCTCAACGTCCTGGCCGCGCTGCGGCAGAACGACGAGTAGCCCCCAGCCCCGACAAGCGGCCGCCCTACGGGTCCTTCGCGTCCTTCTGGGGGCGGCCGTACTTGTCCTTCACCTGGTCGCGGTCCGCCTTGCTCCACCAGATGCGGGAGCTCCAGAGGGCGGGGCCGAGCACGACCGTGAGGACGAAGAACACCACCAGGCCCACCACGATCTCCGTCACGGCTTCCTCCAGAGGGGAGCCCTGGGGGCTGGACGGCCCCCGGGCGGGGAAAAGCCAACCCTAGCGCCCCGGTGCGGCGGCTGCCATCCAGCCTGAGGGCCGGGAAGTAGCGCGGCGCTCGGCGGCCATCGGCTTCACGCATGGTGCCGCCCGGCGGGGGCCCGGGTGCCTGACGGTCGGGCAACCTGTCCGGGCGGGCAGCGGGCGACGGTCCTGCTAGATTGCGCCGCCATGAACCGATTCCCCTCGACCCTCCTCACCGCGCTGCCGCTGACGGCTGTGCTCGTGGCCCCCGTCGTCGCGGACGCCTGCACCAGCATGCTGGTGACGAAGGGCGCCACGACGGACGGCTCCACGTTCATCACCTACGCGGCGGACGCGCACGAGCTGTACGGCGAGCTGTACTACACGCCCGCGCGCCGCCACGCGGCCGGCGCCATGCGCGACGTCGTGGAGTGGGACTCCGGCAAGTTCCTGGGCCGCATCAAGCAGCCGGCCGCCACGTACTCCGTGGTGGGCAACATGAACGAGCACCAGCTCTCCATCAGCGAGTCCACCTTCACGGGCCGCAAGGAGCTGGAGGGGCCCTCGGGCCTCATCGACTACGGCTCGCTCATCTACATCGCGCTGGAGCGCGCGAAGACGGCCCGCGAGGCCATCCAGGTGATGACGGACCTGGTCGCCGAGTACGGCTACGCCTCCACCGGTGAGACGTTCTCCATCGCCGACCCGAAGGAGGCGTGGCTCCTGGAGATGATCGGCAAGGGCGAGGGACAGAAGGGCGCGGTGTGGGTGGCCCGCAAGCTGCCGGACGGCTACATCTCCGCGCACGCCAACCAGTCGCGCATCCGCCAGTTCCCGCTCAACGACAGCGCCACCACGCTGTACGCGCCGGACGTCATCACCTTCGCGCGCGCGAAGGGCTGGTACACGGGCGCGGACAAGGACTTCAGCTTCGCGGACACGTACCACCCGCTGGACTTCGGCGGGCAGCGCTTCAGCGAGGCGCGCGTGTGGAGCATCTTCCGCCGCGCGGCCCCGTCCCTGAAGCTGGGCGTGGAGTACGCGGACGGCGCGGACACCACGAAGCGCCTGCCCCTGTGGGTGAAGCCGGACAAGAAGGTGTCCGTGCAGGACGCCATGGCACTCATGCGCGACCACTACGAGGGCACGCCGCTGGACATGTCCAAGGACGTGGGCGCGGGGCCCTACGCGGTGCCCTACCGCTGGCGCCCGATGACGTGGGACGTGGACGGCAAGAGCTACGTGCACGAGCGCGCCATCTCCACGCAGCAGACGGGGTTCTCCTTCGTCGCGCAGATGCGCTCGTCGTTGCCGGACGCCATCGGCGGCGTCCTCTGGTTCGGCGTGGATGACACCTTCACCACCGTCTACACGCCCATGTACGCGGGCATCCGGCAGGTGCCGAAGAACTTCGCGCAGGGCGTGGCCAGCCGGGGGGACTTCTCCTGGGACTCCTCCTTCTGGGTCTTCAACTGGGTGTCGAACCAGGCCTACGGGCGCTGGAGCGACATGATCGTCGACGTGCAGAAGGCGCAGGGGGACCTGGAGGGCCAGTTCCTGGCGGACCAGGCCAACGTGGAGAGCGTCGCGCAGGTGCTCTACAAGCGGACGCCGGAGCAGGCCCGCCAGTACCTCACCGAGTACTCCATGCAGCAGGGAGACAAGGTCCACGCGCGCTGGCGCAAGCTGGGCGAGCAGATGCTCGTGAAGTACATCGACGGCAACGTGCGTGACGCCACGGGCAAGGTGGGCCACCCGCGCTACCCGGACGCGTGGTACCGCCGCATCGCGGCCGACAACGGCAAGATGCTGGAGTCGCACGAGAAGCCGGAGCCGAAGCCCGCCGCCGCGCCGGCCCAGCCCGTGCCCCCCG
>NZ_RAVW01000048.1 GCF_003611585.1 Corallococcus exercitus
GAGATCTGCGCATGTCTCGTGGGCTCGGAGATGGGTATAAGAGACAGGTGCGCGGAGGTTCCCCGGGTGGAGACGCGCACCCGGTTCCTCTTCCTCCAGCATGTGATGGAGGTCTCGAAGCGCAGCAACACCGGAGGCGTGGCCGCGCTGGCGCTCGCGAACGCGAAGCTGCTCATCCACGGGGCAATGGCCGGGACCTTCGACATGGAGGTGCTCTCCGAGCCGGGGACCTGGCTGCTCTATCCCGATGGTCCCCCCGCGCCACCGGATGCTCCCGCGCCCAGGCAGCTGGTGGTGCTGGACGCGAACTGGTCGCAGGCCCGGCGGATGACCCAGCGGCTCCCCGAGCTGCGGGCACTCCCGCGGCTGGTGCTGCCGCCGCCGGAGCCCGGGATGCTCAAGCTCCGCGAGCCCTCGCATCCCGCCGGCATGTCCACCCTGGATGCCGTCGCCCGCGCGGTGGCCCTGCTCGAGGGACCGGAGGCCGCGGCCCCCCTGGCGCGGCTCGCCGCGCTTCGCGTGCAGCGCATCGCCGACTGCGGAACGCTGAACTGAGGCCCATGGGATACCGGCTGATCATCTTCGACTTCGACGGGACGCTCGCGGACAGCGCGGACTGGTTTCGCGGCGTCTTCAACGACGTGGCCCTCCGCTACGGCTTTCGCACCGTCAGCGCGGAGGAGCTGGAATCGCTGCGCGGGCAGGACAGCCGGGCCATCATCACGCGGCTCGGCGTGCCCATGTGGAAGATGCCCTTCATCGCCTCGCACATGCGGAAGCTCGTCGCGCGAGACGCGCACCGCATCCCGCTTTTCCCGGGCGTGGAGGCGATGCTCGAACAGCTGCAGGCGCACGGCTTCACCCTCGCCGTGGTGAGCTCCAACTCGGAGCAGAACGTGCGGAGCGTGCTCGGGCCGGTGGCGTCCGCGCGCATCCGTCACTACGCCTGCGGCGCGGGCATCTTCGGCAAGCGCGCGAAGTTCCGGAAGGTGCTGAAGGCGGCGGGCGTGCGTCCCTCCGAGGCCCTTTCGGTGGGCGACGAGGTGCGCGACATCGAGGCCGCGGCGGCCGAGGGCATCGCCACGGCCGCGGTGACGTGGGGCTACGCAACGGAGGCACTGCTGCGCTCACGCGCGCCCACGCTTGTCTTCACCCGCCTGGATGACCTGCTGCGCGCCGTCGCGGCGTAGTCGCTTCCACGACCTGGAAGTGCATCGCCGCGAGGTGATCCTTCACCCGTTTGCTTGGCGCCCACCGCGTGGCCCTCTCGCACCGCTGGCGCTAAGGTGACAGGACACCATGGCCCCCTTTTCTCTCGACTGGCAATGGAAGCGCTTCGGTGAGCTCACGCTCAAGGAGCTGTACCGGCTGCTCGCGCTGCGCTCCGAAGTCTTCGTGGTGGAGCAGAAGAGCCTCTATCTCGATGCGGACGGCCTGGACGCCGCGTGCTTCCACCTGCTCGGAAGCGTCCCGGACACGGGGCAGTTGGGCGCCTATCTGCGCGCACTGCCGCCCGGCCTCAAGTTCCCCGAGGCGAGCCTCGGCCGCGTCGTTACCGCGCCGGCGCTGCGAGGGCAGCGGCAGGGCCGCGAGCTGGTGGAGCGCGGCCTGAGCTTCCTCGCCGAGCGCTTTCCGGGCGCGCCCGTGCGCATCGGAGCGCAGGCCTACCTGCAGCGCTTCTACGAGGGCTTCGGCTTCCTGGCCGTGAGCGGCATCTACGACGAGGACGGCATCCCGCACCTCGACATGCGCAGGGACTGACGGGCGAGCATCCGCAGCGGACGAACAGCCGCGGTTTCTGAGGAGGCGTGACGCCTGACGCGCGTGCTCGGGCTCACAGGGCCGTGACGTGCTCGCCTCGCCACCTGCGTCATCTCGCTCCGTCACGCACTGTCTAGCGCGTGGTGTTGCGCAGGTACTGCGCATAGAAGCGGATGGCGGCGGCGTGCTCGTCGACGGAGAGCCGTTCGTCGCGGCCGTGCATGCGTGCGAGGTCCTCGCGCGTCAGGCGCACCGGCACGAAGCGGTACACGCTGTCGCTCAAGGAATGGAAGTAGCGGGCGTCGGTGGCCGCCACGGTGAGGAAGGGTGCCACCAGCACGTCCGGGAACTCCTGGCGGATGCTGCGCTGCAACTGGCGCCACCCCTCCGTGTCCAGGCTCGACACCGGTGAGGCCTCGTCGCCCTCGGCGGCCACCTCCACGCGGGGGTCGTCCAGCACCTTGCGCATGTGGGTGCGGACGTCCTCCAGGCTGTCGCCCGGCAGGAGGCGGACGTTGAGGACCGCGCGCGCCTGCGAGGGCAGCACGTTGGGCTTGGGGCTTCCCTCCAGCATGGTGGCCGCGGTGGTGGTGCGGATGCTCGCGTCCGTCGAAGGCGCCCCGGCCATCTGCCGCTCGATGATGGGCGCGAAGAGCCAGGTGTTGGCGAAGAGCAGGCGCATGCCGAAGTTCATCTCCGGCCCCACGTACTCGAACAGCGCCCGCGTCCCGCCGCGCAGCTCGGGCTTGAAGGGGTTCTCCTCCAGCCGCACCAGGGCACGGGCGAGGATGTTCGCGGCCGTCTGGCGCGGCGGCATGGACGCGTGTCCGCCCGCGCTGCGCACCTTCAGCTCCACGCGCGTCGAGCCCTTCTCCGCCACGCCCACCAGCGCCACCGGCGCGGCCACGCCCGGTACCAGCCCCACGCCGATGGGGCTTCCCTCGTCCAGCACCGACTCGAGGTGCACGCCCCGCTCGCGCAGCCGCTGGGCCACGAGCGCGGCGCCGTCGTGCCCGCCCACCTCCTCGTCCGCGCCGAAGGCGAGCATCACCGTGCGGCGGGGGCGGTAGTCCTGGGCGAGCAGCCCCTCCACGGCCTCCAGGATGGCGAGCACGCTGCCCTTGTCGTCCAGCGCCCCGCGCCCGTGGACGTAGCCGTCCGCCACGACACCGCCGAAGGGCGGGTGGCTCCAGGTGGCCTCCGCCTCCGCCGGCACCACGTCCAGGTGGCCCATCAGCAGCACGGGATGCAGGCCGGGCTCCGAGCCCTTCCACGTGTAGAGGTGCGCGTGCGCGCCCACGGCCTCGTGCTCGAGCTGTGCGTGCACGCGGGGAAACGCCGCGACGAGCTGCGCATGCAGGGCCTGGAAGGCGGCGTCCTCCGTGCGCATGCCGTCGGAGGCGGCGATGGTGCGGTGGCGCAGCGCCTCGGCGAGGCGGCCCGCGGCGGCGGTGGCATCCACCGGGAAGGGCTCGGCGGGTTCGGCGGACACCTGCCGCGAATCGAAGCGCAGCGTGCGGACGACGAGGACGCCCGCGAGAAGGAACACGAGGGCCAGCAGGACGAGGAGGACGCGCTTCATCGGCTCGAGGTTTCCGGGGAGGGGGCGGGGAGCGTAGCAGCACGTGCGGCGCGTCACTCCGCCGGCCGTGGCGCCCGGGCCCCGCGACGCCAGGGCGAGGCCGGGGGGCTGGGACGCCAGGATTCCAACAGCTGGGGCGCCCCGGGGGGCGGCTCCAGCGGAAGGGCGAGAAGGCTACCCTGCAATGGGAACGCCAGTAACAGACGGAAATACAACTTAGCGACACAGGCAGGTAATCACCGTTTTCGTCTGGATTCAGTTCGGGCCTCCGGGGGGATGGCTGCTCGGACCGGTCGCGGACGCAGGCAGGACCGGGGGACGCGGACATGCGGATGATGCGAACAAGGGCCGTGCTCGTGCCTGACGAGGGGGCGATGGCGCTATCGGAGGACTACTTCCGTTCCGCGCATCACCTGCGGGCCGAACGGGTGACGCATACGCTGGTCATCGAGGACGGCGAGGGGAACGCCCAGCGCGTGCCGCTCATCGTCCGGCCCATCGAGGGGACGCCCTACCGCGACGCCATCTCTCCGTATGGGTTTCCCGGAGGCGTGCTGGACGGGCTCCGGGAGGTGGCGAAGGAGGCGGTGGACTGGAGGGAGACGGGGCTCGTCAGCATCTTCGTGCGCGACCGTGTCTCAGGCCCCCGCTGCTTCGCGGACGGAACGGAGCGCAACGAGGTGTTCTTCATCGACCCGCGCCTGCCGGTGGAGTTCCGGGAGATGCATTACCGGCACATCCGGCGCAACCTCCGGCTGGGCTTCGTGAGCACCGCGCGTGAGGCGCGCGAGGTGCCGCGCGAGGAGCGAGAGGGATTCCAGGCGGCCTACCGTCAGACCATGGTCCGCGAAGGCGCGAGCGCCCGGTACTTCTTCTCCGACGCCTACTTCGAGGAGCTGTTCGCGTCCCCCAGCGCCTGGCTGGTGACGGCGCATGCGCCGGAAGGGGGCGTGGCCTCCTCCGCGCTGTGTGTCAGCAGCGACGGCATGCTGCACTACTACCTGGGGGGAACGGTGGATGCGCACCTGTCACGCTCGCCAGCGAAGAATGTCTTTGGGACGCTGGTCGAGCTCTGCACGCAGCTGGGGGTCCCGCTCCACCTGGGCGGCGGCATCCGCCCGGGTGACAGCCTGGAGCAGTTCAAGCGGAGCCTCTCCAACGCAAGCTCGCGCCTCTACACGCACGAACTGGTCTGCGAACCCACGGTGTATGCCCAGCTGTCGGAAGGCCACACCCGCGGCGACTTCTTCCCGGCCTACCGCGCGCCACGCCACTGAGCCGCGGGCAGTGGGGCCTCCGACGCGGGGGCCGCCGGATGCGCGGGAGGTGACACCTGCCCGGGACCCCGGGGGGCATGGTTGGGACCCCGGGTGAACCCTACCGTTCAACTCGCTCCGAGCGCTGACCGGAGAGGGCCTGGAAGGGTGAACCCGGATGAGAAGCATTTCTGCCGCTCCGCATGTGAGCCCACCGCGCCTGGTGGAACTGGACGCGCTCCGGGGGCTCGCGGCGCTGGCGGTCGCGCTGTATCACTTCACGGCTGAATACAGCGACCTCTACGGGCACTCCGTTCCCCTCTGGAACCTGCGCTTCGGGAAGTACGGGGTCCAGCTCTTCTTCGCCATCAGCGGCTTCGTCATCCTGATGTCGCTGGAGCGCATCGAACGGGTCCGGGACTTCGTGTGGAGCCGCGCGGCCCGGCTCTACCCGTCCTACTGGACGGCCGTCGCGCTCACCTTCACGGTGGTGACGCTGTTCGGGCTGCCGGAGCGTGAGTTCAGCTTCCAGACGGCCCTGGTCAACCTGACCATGTTTCACGAGCTCCTTCGCGTCCCGCACGTGGACACCGTGTACTGGACGCTGACCATCGAGCTGTCCTTCTACCTGTTGATGTTCGTGCTCGCGTACACGCGGACGCTCCCCAGGATCATCCCCATCTTCATCGTGCTCGTGGTGTCGCAGACCCTGGCGGAGCTGGCCGCCCAGTCCCTGGGAATGACCTTTCTCGCGCGGCTCGCGAGCCGCCCGCACCTGCAATACTTCGCGCTGGGCGTGCTGGCCTTCAAGCAGAGCCGCGGCGAGGTCGCCCTCCCTTCGGCGCTGGCGCTCGTGGGCGTCAGCCTGGCGCACGAGGTGCTCGTCGGGAGCGAGGCGCCCGTCCCCGTGTTCGGGGTGGTGCTGGGCATCGCCTGGGCGCTCTCCCGGGGAGCGCTGCGCTGGCTCACCTGGCGCCCGCTGCTCTTCATGGGGTTCATCTCGTATCCGTTCTACCTGGTCCACCAGAACATCGGTTACGTCATCATCCGACGGCTCGAGGCCGCAGGGTGGCGTCCCGAGGCGGCCATCGCGATCGCGTTCGCGGTCGGGTTCCTGCTGGCTGTCTTCATCACCTACCGCGTCGAGCAGCCCGCGCTGCGAGGCTTCCGGCAGTGGCGGCGGAAGGCTCAGGCTCGAATGGCGGTCCCACCCCACATCGCATGAGGGCCTCCATGCGCTCGACGTGGGCGCAGGGGATGGCGGGCGTTGCGTCGCTCATCGAAAGGATGCGCTCGAATGATGAACCACACCGAAGCCTCGCGGCTCATGTCTCCCGGCCTGCAACCCTGCCGCGCCGCCCTGGTGCCTGACGAGGGGCGGTCCGCCGTGTCGGAGGACTACTTCCGCTCCGCGCATCACCTGCGGGCCGAAGGCGTGACGCACACGCTGGTCATCGAGGACGGCGAGGGACGCGCGCTGCGCGTACCGCTCATCGTGCGGCCCATCGAAGGGACGCCGTACCGCGATGCCATCTCTCCCTACGGGTATCCCGGCGGGCGGCTGGATGGGTTGAGCGAGGTGCCCAAGGACGCCGTGGATTGGGAGGGCACCGGGCTCGTCAGCCTCTTCGTGCGCGACCGCGTCGCGGGGCCCCGCTGCTTCGCGGGCGGGACGGAGCGCAACGAGGTGTTCTTCATCGACCCGCGCCTCCCCATCGAGTTCCAGGCGGAGGCCCGCCGGCAGATGCGGCGCAACACCCGGCTGGGCTTCGTGAGCACCTGCTGTCCGGTGCGCGAGGCCACGCACGAGGAGCGCGAGGGCTTCAAGGACGTCTACCGGCAGACCATGGTCCGCGACGGAGCGCAGGCCCGGTATTTCTTCTCCGATGCGTACTTCGAGGAGCTGTTCTCCTCGCCGGTCGCCTGGCTCGCGACGACGCGCGCCCCGGACGGCCACATCGCCTCTTCCGGGATAGGGGTTCGCAGCGACGGCGTGCTGCACTACTACCTGGGCGGGACCGCGGATGCGGACCTGGGGCGCTCACCGGCCAAGAACACCGTCTTCGGGGCGCTGGTGGAGCTCGCCACGCAGCTGGGGCTGCCGTTCCACCTGGGGGGGGGCGTGAAGCCGGGTGACGGCCTGGAGCAGTTCAAGCGGAGCTTCTCGAACTCCAGCTCGCACCTCTGCACCCACGAGCTGATCAGCGAGCCCACGGTGTACGCGCGCCTCTCGGGGACCATCAGCGGCACGGGCTACTTCCCGGCCTATCGCGCGCCGCGCAGCTGAAGTGCCACGGCATCAGGGGCCGGAGACCTCTCCGGTGGGCGCTTCGCGCGTCGCGGCCCATCGGAGCAGTCCATCGAGCGCCGGGCACAGGGACTGCCCCCACGGGGTGAGTCGATATTCCACACGCGGAGGGACCTCCGCGTACACGACCCTGTGCACCAACCCATCCCGTTCCAGCTGTCTCAGCTGCTGGGCGAGCATCTTCTGGGAGATGCCGGGAATGGCGCGTTCGAACTCCGAGAAGCGCACCACCCGGCCTCCGAAGAGCTGGAAGAGGAGCACGAGCTTCCAGCGGCCTTCGAGCAGTCCGAGGATCTCCTCGACCCGCGCCGCGGCCGCCTCGGGAGTCGGGGGCTCCTCGTACTTACCCGCCGGTGAGTCCCCCACTTCTTCGTGCGCTCTTGTCATCGGATGAGTCTAGCGACATTCCTATCCGCGTCCCCCGATAGGAGATACCCGTGTCGACAACAGCAACCCCTCGCTTTCACATCGACCCCCGGGAGTTCGCGGGTCAGCGCGTGCTCGTGACAGGCGGAACCAAGGGAGCGGGGCAGGCCATTGTCCGCCGGCTCAGCGCGGCGGGCGCGGTGACGGTCGCGGTCGCGCGCTCCGCGCTTCCCAAGGGCGAATCGATTCCTGGCCTCTTCGTGCAGGCGGATCTCGGTACTCCCGAAGGCGTGGACACGGTGGTGCGGCAGGTCCAAGACAAGGTCGGGGGCATCGACATCCTGGTTCACAACCTCGGAGGCTCCTCCGCGCCCGGGGGTGGATTCACCGTGCTCACCGAGCAGCACTGGCAGGACGAACTCTCGCTCAACCTGCTGGCGGCGGTCCGGTTGGATCGCGCACTCATTCCACCCATGATCGAGCGCGGAAGAGGCGTGGTGCTGCACATCTCTTCCATCCAGCGGAAGCTCCCGCTCCACGATTCGACCATCGCGTATGCCGCCGCGAAGGCCGCGCTGTCGACGTACAGCAAGGCCCTCTCCAAGGAACTGGGGCCCCGGGGGATCCGGGTCAACTCGATTGCTCCCGGGTGGATCCGCACGACCGCCTCCGAAGCCCTGGTGAAGCGGATCTCGGAACACATGGGGAACGACGAGACGGCTGCGCGTCAGAGCATCATGGATGCGCTCGGCGGCATTCCGCTGGGACGCCCGGCCTGGCCGGAAGAGGTCGCGGAACTCGTCGCCTTCCTCGCCTCGGAGCGCGCCGCGTCCATCCACGGCAGCGAGTATGCGATTGACGGCGGAACGGTCCCGACGGTCTAGGAAGGCTTCGCCGTCAGGGTGATTCCAGTCCCGCGACTTCGCTCCCCGTCGTCGCGCGTCTCGCGGGCCATGCTCAGGAAGGCCGCCGCGGCGGGCGACAGCCGCTGGGCGTTCCAGGCCATCCAGACGCCCGCGGAGGGCAGGGCGTCCCAGCGCAGCGACACCACGTCTCCGCGCGCGAGCTCGTCCACCACCGCCACCTCGGGCAGCACCGCGAGCCCCATGCCCGAGGCGACACACCGGGCCACCGCCGCCACGCTGCCGACCTCCGCGACGACCGGGGGCGGCGGGCCCGCCTCCGCCCAGGCGCTCTCGAAGAGATCCCGGTACGCGCACCCCGTCTGCGTGGAAATGAAGGCGCAGGACGCGAGCTCCCGGGCCGTCACGCTCGGACGCCCGGTCAGCTCATGGCCCGGTGGCGCCACCAGACACAGGGGCTCGCGGGCAAGCTCCTCGCACGCGACGTCGAGCCCTCGCGGCACTTCGCCCAGGAAGAGGCCGAGGTCGGCTTCCGCCTCCTGCAGGCCCCGGCGGACGTCGGCCCGTCCCGAGGGTTGCACCGTCAGCCGCACCTGGGGATGGCGCGCGTGGAAGGCCGTCAGCAACGAGGGCAGTCGCCGGGCGCACAGCGTCTCCGGCGCCCGGAGCGTCAGCGGACCGGAGGGCGTGGCCTGCTGTCCCGTGACGGCGACGCGGGCCTCTTCCGCGAGGGACAGCAATTGGTCCGCGTACGTCAGCAGCCGCGTGCCGGCCTCGGTGAGGCGGAGCTTGCGTCCCGTCCGGTCGAAGAGGCGCACGCCCAGGTCGGACTCCAGGCCCTGCACCTGCTCGGTCACGCTCGACTGGGCGTAGTGCAGCCGCTCCGCCGCGCGCCGGAAGTTGAGCGTGCGTGCCACGGTGCGGAACGTCTCCAGTTGCGTGAGTCGCATGGCCTGCCCCTTCGGAGATTCCGAAGCCCCTGACCGGAACTTCCCGTTTCCCGCGCACCCGCGCGCCGTGGAACCGTGACCGCATCTAACAGCCCGGTGGCGTGCGCGTCATCGCCGCCCCGAGGGAGGATGCCCGTGACCACACCCGTCGTGGATCCAAAGGACGCCGTCGCGAAGAAGGTCATCGTCGTGGGAGGCAGCTCCGGCATCGGGCGGGGCGTGGCCCGCGCGGTGCTTCAGCGGGGAGGCCGGGTGGCCATCGTGGGCCGCTCGAGGGAGAAGCTCGACGCCGCCGTGGCGGACCTGGGGGCGGGGAGCGACCGCCTGGAAGCCCATGTCGCGGACGTCACCCAGGAGGCGGAGGTGGAGCGGCTCTTCGAAGCGGTGGGCCCCTTCGGCCATCTGGTCACCACCGTGGCGGACGTGACGTATCAGCCCGTGCGGGAGCTGGACGTCACCGCCGTGCGGCGCACCCTCGACTCCAAGCTGTTGAGCTCGCTGCTGCTGGCCAAGCACGCGGTGCGGCGGATGGAGGAGGGCGGCTCCCTGACGTTGACGTCGGGCATCGCGGCGCACCGTCCCGCGGCCCGGGGCGCCGTGGTCGCTGCGGTCAACGGCGCGCTGGAAGCGCTCGCGCGTGCGCTGGCCATCGAACTGGCCCCCATCCGCGTCAACGCCGTCTCTCCGGGCTGGGTGGACACGCCCATCTGGGAGCGCGTCGCGGGGGCAGCGAAGCAGGAGCGACTGGATGCCATGGCCCAGCGGTTGCCCGTGGGCCGCGTGGGACGGCCGGACGACATCGCCCGGGCCGTGTGCTTCCTGATGGAGAGCGGCTTCACCACCGGCTCCGTCCTGCACGTGGATGGGGGACACCGGCTCGTCTGAGACAACCCCTGTCAGGGACGGCCCGGTATTTTCGTCCCGCCCGGACCCGACGCACCCAGGAGTCCCCCGGATGGGAGATCCCAGCTCCGCAGATGAGTGAGCCGCGGCGACACGTCAATCGTTGCCGCGGCCCTCTGCCCCAGCTCATCCCGGTCCCCGTGGAGAGGCAGATCGCCGCCAGATGTTCCTCATTTGCGCGGATGCCTTCATGTCTCATTCGAAAACCCTGTCGTGGAATCACTCCGTGCCAGCAGCGCTGTTGCTGATGGCCCCCTTCGACCTCCTGGCCTCGCTGGCCATGGACATCTACCTGCCCGTGGTTCCGGCCATGACCGGAATCCTCAACACCACTCCCGCCATCATCCAGCTCACGCTGAGCCTCTACATGGCCGTGCTCGGGCTCGGACAGCTGATGTTCGGCCCGCTCTCGGACCGCATCGGCCGGCGCCGGGTGCTGCTGGGCGGCGCGCTGGTGTTCGCGGCCAGCTCGTTCCTGCTCGCGGGCACCTCCGAGGCCGCGACGTTCGTCGGGCTCCGGCTCCTGCAAGCCGTGGGAGCGTCCGCGGCCCTCGTCGCCACGTTCGCGACCGTCCGGGACGTCTATGCGGAGCAGCCTGAAGGCGCGGTCATCTACAGCCTGTTCAGCGCCATGCTGGCCTTCGTTCCGGCGCTCGGCCCCATCGCCGGGGCGCTGCTCGCGAGACACTTCGGATGGCGGGCCCTCTTCCTCACGCTCGGCATCCTGGCCACGGCGGCGATGCTCCAGGCCCTGCCGCGCTGGCCGGAGACGCGTCCCTCCGGCGTGCCCCGCCAGGGGATGGCGCTCCAGCCCATCCTGCGCAGCGCCGCGTTCTGGACGTACACCCTGGGCTTCAGCGCGGCGATGGGCTCCTTCTTCGTGTTCTTCTCCACGGCGCCCCGGGTGCTGATGGGCCGGGCCGGCTTCTCGGCGTTCGGCTTCAGCCTGGCCTTCGCCACCGCCGCGCTCGCCATGATGGTGACGACGCGTTTCGCGAAGCGCTTCGTGGCCCGCTGGGGGCTGGCGGGAAGCCTCACGCGCGGCATGGGCCTGTTGCTCCTGGGCGCGGGGTTGCTGACGGCCGGGCAGCTCCTCGCGGCGCCGTCCTTCTGGACGTTCGTCGTGCCCATGTGGGTCATCGCGGCGGGGATCGTGTTCGCCGTTTCCGTCACCGCCAACGGCGCGCTCCAGGCCTTTGGCGCCGTGGCGGGAACAGGGGTCGCGCTCCACTTCTGCGTCCAGAGCCTCATCGTGGGCATCCTGGGGACGGGGATGGTCGTCCTGCTCGACGGCGACACGGCGTGGCCCCTGGTGGGCTACGCGTCGCTCATGGCCGGGGTGACGTTGGGCTGCCTGCGACGCCTCTAGCGCCAGCCGGGTGACCGGAGCGCGGGGCCGCTGACGCGTCAGGGACAGGCCTTGACACGTCAGCGGTCCGTCCTCGACATCCGGGTCTTACTGGAATTCGCAATGATTTGGCGCATTTACGGCCTCGGGTGGCTGGCATTGCCCTTGCGATAGGCCTGTCGTGCATGAAGAGAGGGAAGCCTCTTGCCTGCCAACAACAGCCATTGGATGCCGTGAGGATGCAAGCATGTCACTCGTGAGTTGCAATGCGCAGAACCAGCTCTTTCAGCAAGGCATCATGACCGTCAAGGTCGCCTACAACATGGCCGACGCCGTCGCCAAGGCCGCGAATGAGCGCCAGATCGCCGCCTACTCGGGCATCTCCGGCCTGCCGGACCTCTCCACCCCCCTGATGGTGGAGAACGTCACCAACCTGAAGAACGGCTCCCTGGTTGACAATGGAAAGGGCGTCATCGTCCCCCCGGACACCTATCTGGCCTTCCAGATTGGCTTCGGCAGCCAGGTGGGGTTTGGCTTTGGCATCGAGATCCTCCCGAGCTCCATCGCCATCGTGGACAACAACTCCCTGATCCTGCCCCGGGCGTCCGTTCCGTCCACCAACCAGTGGGCTGTCGCGGGTCAGTACGCGTTCTTCGCCAGCAACAACTACAACGGCGACATGATCTATGTCTATGACAACAACTTCGGGACGCACTCGCTGAGTCAGGAGATAGCGGCCAACTCCTACCAGATCCGGATCACCTGCACCCCGCTGCGCTCCTGGACCGACAACAACGGCAACACGTACTCCGTGAACAGGCCGAACCTGGATCCCCCGTCGAACCCGCCGCAGTTGCCAGGCATCATGGCGGCGGGGGACGGCGACGGCATCAACGTCCACGGCGGCACGGTCACCGGCTCGGGCACCTCTGGCGAAACGTATGGCGGTTGCAGTGGCTATACGGTGGACAGCCAGTCTGTCTCCATGGTGTTCGACGTGTTCGTGGTCAATCAGAAGTATTACACCACGCAGACCTATCAGCTCTTCCAGTCGAATGGCGGCGACGGCCTGAACGACTAGCGATGCCGGATTGATGTCCTCACGAAGAAGCGACACTCCTGCAAGGAATCAAAGACAATGCCCAAGCTCAAGAACGCGGACCTGCCCAGCGATCCGCATGACTTCACCGCCCAGGACTGGCTCCACCTGTTCGAGGACCGTGGCCTCTTTCACGCCATGGTCATCACGCAGGAGCAGAATCCCACCAACGTCTTCAGCATCCACCAGGGCCTGCAGCTCACCGGGGATCTCACCCTCCCGGACCCGCTCCATCCGGACAACCACGCGACGTTCCAGTGGCTCGTCCCGAACATCACCGCCCAGCTGCACACGGTGGAGACCTTCTTCCACACGGTGCACACCTACCACTCGCAGGGGTACGACGTGGAGAAGGCGGACATCGGCATCCCCGGCATCTTCAGCGTGAACTTCCAGCACGAACACCAGTACTCGAACGACCAGTCGTTCTCGGAGACGGACTACTACGTCACGAGCATGTACCGCGTCCCCAAGCTGCAGATCGGCTTCAGCGACGGCGCGATGACGCTGACGGCTGACTTCATCCAGGCGCTGGCGCAGGCCGTGGAGCCCGGGGTCAATGACCCGCGCAGCTACGACAACGTGACGAACGTGTTGAACACGTGGGGCCACTACTACGTGAAGCAGCTGGACCTGGGCGGCCTCCTGTACGGCACGGACACCCGGAAGGTCACCAGCATGAGCCAGGGGCACAGCTTCTCGGACAGCGTCTCCGCGGGCTTCCAGGCCAACCTGGAGCTGGAGGACGTGCCCATCTCCGGCGGCGGCAGCGGCGGTGACGGTCATGGCTCGTCCTCGAACGACAGCTCCACGCAAGCGGACAAGAACGTCACCATCAACGTCATTGGCGGCGACGGCTCGCTGATGGGCAAGTACCCGGCCTGGGCCGCGTCCTTGAATGGCAACTACGTGAGCTGGCACATCATCGACACGCTCGTGCTGGAGCCCGTCATCAACCTCATTCCCGACAAGGCCCTGCGCTACAAGGTGGCGAACACGATCAGCGCCAGGTACGGCGTCACGCCGTACACGCAGGCCATCTCCAAGGACGAGCAGGGCGCGCTGAACGACTGACGGAGCCCCTGGGCAGCGCACGCCCGTGCGCTGCCCTCGCGCTTGCTTCCGGGGGAGGGAACGCCATGAAATATGACACCGAGCACCTGCTGAAGCCTGTCTCCCCGGAAGCGTTCCTGCGAACGTACTTCGAGCGGGAGCGCCTGCTGATCCGCCGGGGAGACGCGGGATATTACTCCGGGCTTTTCGGCATCGAGGAGATGCTGTCGTTCCTGCAAAAGGAGAACAACGCCTATCCCAACGTGCGGATGGTGAAGGAGGGGCGCGAGACGGCGTACAGCGAGTTCTCGTCGTCCGTGTCCTACAAGGAGGCACGGGTCAACTTCAATCATCTGATCAACCGGGAGCGCGTGTCGCGCCTGTTCCTGGAGCAGGGCCACTCGGTGATTGTCTATCAGGCGCAGACGGCCCTGGACCCCCTCCGGCGGTTCTGCGACACGCTGGAGCGGGAGTGGCGGGTGCGGGTGCAGGCGAACCTGTATATGACGCCCGCTGGCAGTCAGGGCTTCACGCTCCATTACGACACGCATGATGCCTTCATCCTGCAACTGGAAGGGGAGAAGCGCTGGCGGCTGTATGACAAGCCCATTCATCTGCCCTACGACGGCGAACCGATGCAGAACCCGGAGCAGCACCGGCCCACGTTGAACTGTGTGTTCGATGAGGTGCTGCGCAAGGGCGACCTGCTGTACGTGCCTCGGGGGCACTTCCACGACGTGAGCGCCACGGACGTGCATTCCCTGCACATGACGGTGGGCCTCCTGACCAGTCCCTGGCAGGCGCTGTTCCGGCGGGTGGCGGAGGAGCTCGAAAAGGAGGACTTCATGCGCAACACCGTCCCGCTGGCGGTCTGGCAGCAGGGGGAACTGCCGGCGTTCAAGGACCAACTGAAGGCCGCGGTGATGGCGGGGTTGGACGCGAAGCTGGAGGGGCTGGTGGACGAGTACCTGGGCCGTCACGCGAACGGGAGCGCTTCCGCCGGGATCAACAGGCTGGCGCGGTCCTTCGCGCAGATGGAGAGGCCGCGCGTCCGGGCAGTCTCCTCCGGGGTCGGGTGACATGGAGCGCGTCCCCGTCCCCACCCGCCTGTACCTCCAGGATGGACAGGCCATTCTCCAGACAGCGCGGCTGCCCGCCGCGGTCTACGAAGCGCCCTTCCTGTCCGACGGCCTGCGCCAGGCCCTGTCGGAAGGGGAGGCGGCACGCTCCGCCGAGTCGTGTCCGGTGAAGGACCTGCCGGAGGAGGGGGCACTGCCGGCGGGCCTCATCTTCCACGTCTCGAGGTGCGGGAGCACGCTGGTGACCCAGATGCTGGGGACGCTCCCGGGGGTGAGGGGCGTGAGCGAACCGGAGGCGCTGTCGCTCTACCTGCTTCATTGCGCCCGGGGCGCCTGCGCCTTCGACGCGGAGGCGTTCCGGCGGTTGATCAAGGCCTTCGGCCGGGGGGCCGGGCCTGGGGGGCGGTATGTGATCAAGTTCTCGTCATGGAACCTGCTGTTCCTGGACCGCATCCTCGCCGCCCTGCCAGAGGTGCCCTGGGTGTTCCTGACGCGGGACGCGACGGAGGTGATGGCGTCCAACTTCCGGAACCCTTCCGCGCCGCTGCGGTGGTACCGGAGCCGGGAGCCGTGGTTCAAGACGTGTTTCCCGGATTGGCCCGGCGAGGCGCCGGACGCGCCTGAAGCGTTCTTCGCGTGGTGTCTGGCGCGCTACGCGCGGAAGGCACGGGAGCACGAAGGGCCTCGGTGCTTGTGGGTGGACTACGCGCGCCTGCCCGGCATGGTGCACAGCCACCTCCTGGCCCACTTTGGCTTGGAGGTGGATGCGGCGCAGCGGGCGCGGATGGACGAGAAGGGCCGCTACCGGGCGAAGGGCGACACGCGGCAGCCCTTCGTGCCCGACGGGGCCGCGAAGCGGGCGGAAGCCACGGAGGCCATCCGGGAGGCGGTGAAGCGGTGGCTCCCACCACCTGCTGGCCCCGCTCCGGAATCAGGCCGGGCGGACGGCGGGTAGGCTTGCGGTCCCAGGACGCGGGTGGTGAATTCCGCCCCTTCCGATGAGCGCCCCCCTCCAGACCGTCCCCGCTCCTGACCCCTTCCGGACGAAGCTCGACGGCCTGCTCCTCGTGGCGGTCGTGCTGTGGGGGCTCGCGCAGCTCGCGCCGCACCTGGCCCATCCCGCCATCTACAACTGGGATGAGGCGATGCATCAGGCCGCCGCGCGCGGCACGCACGACACCTTCTTCACGCCGCACATCTACAAGGACCCGCTCTACCCCAGCGACATCCGGCACTGGTGGGCCGCGAACGTCTGGATGCACAAGCCCACGGGCCCCTTCTGGTTCGGGGCGCTGATGATGCACGTCGTGGGGGTGACGCCGCTCGCGCTGCGGCTGGCGTCGCTCCTGGGCCATCTGGCCGCGGGGGCCGCCATCTACCTCATCGCCCGGCGGCCTGCGGGGCGGACGTGGGCCACGCTGGGCGCGGTGGGGTTCCTGGCGCTGCCCTTCGGCTGGCAGCTGGTGCAGGGGCGCTTCTTCGGGGACGTGACGGACTGCACGCTGGCGGGCTGCAACGCCCTGGCGGTGGCGCTGCTCTTCCACGCCACCCGGGAGAACTCCTGGCGCTGGGGCCTGGCGGCGGGCGGCGTGGTGGGGCTGGGCTTCCTCTGCAAGACGGGGCTCGCGCTGACGCCGCTGGGCGTGGCCGCGACGCTGTGGGCCTTGAGCCGGCTGCGCTTCTGCCCGGGCCCGAGGTTGGGCACGGTGGTGGCCATGGTGGTCGCGGCCGGCGTGGTGGCGGCGCCGTGGAGCCTCTACTCCGCGCGGCGCTGGCCCGAGCTGCACGACCTGGAGTCGCGCGTCACGCGCGCGCACCTCTTCGATGACCCGACCGTGGACGTGGGGCCCTGGCGCCGCCCGCTGGACGCCGTCCTCAACGAGGTCAACCGCACCAGCTTCCAACCCCTCGCGAACGTGCTGCCCCTCATCGCGTTCTGCTGGCTGCTGGTGCGCGCCGTGCGCAAGCGGGAGCTGGAGACGGTGGGGCTCGCGCTGTGGGTCGGGGCGACGTGGCTCGTCCTTTCGCTGGGCACGGTGAAGGTCCCGGCCATCGCGTGGGGCGCCGTGCCCGCCGTCCTCGCCGCGCTCGCCATCGCGGGCTCGGACGCGTGGCGCCATCCGACGCTCGCGGCGCTGTTGCTGGCGGGGCTCGGCACGCCGCTGGCCATCGAGCACCTGCCCGTCCTGACCCGATTGCGCGAGTCGCTGCCCCCGTCCTGGGACCAGACGCGGACCCTTCCGGGGCTCGCCGAGGGGCTGGTGCTGGCCTTCTGCGCGGCGGTGCTGACGGCGATTGTCTTCCGGCTGGCGCGCAGGCCCCAGTGGATGACCGTGGGGCTGGGGGGCGCGGCGTCGGCGGTGCTCGCCTGGCACCTGGCCATCACGCTGCCGGTGGAGAAGGCGCGCTACGAGGACGAGCACGTCGACGAGCTGTACGTCAGCTATTCGCGCGAGGTGGGGCTGGCGTTGTCCCGGCACACGCCGGAGCGCAGCGTCGTCTTCGCCGCGTTGGACACGGAT
The DNA here is from genome assembly GCF_003611585.1 of Corallococcus exercitus. Classification (GTDB taxonomy): domain Bacteria; phylum Myxococcota; class Myxococcia; order Myxococcales; family Myxococcaceae; genus Corallococcus; species Corallococcus exercitus. The sequence continues at coordinate 17,091 of NZ_RAVW01000048.1, forward strand.
CCACCGCTTAGTTTCGAGAACCTGAGCCTCATGTTCTGGAGCGGGCGCATGACGTACCGGAGGGCGCCGGACGTGGCGCTCGCGCGCGAGCGTGGCTACCACCCCTATCTCGTCTCACCCCTCGCGGAGCCCTTCGCGCCCGTGCCCGGCGTGCCGCCCCAGGCCGCGCTGCGGGCCTATGACCTGGAGGCGCCGCTGCCCCAGCCCGCGCCCCTGCCCGACGGCCTCACGCCGCTGTCCGTGCGGCAGGGGAACCTGGAGGTGCTCGGGTTTGCCTCCCGTGGCGTGGGCCATGACCGCGACCGCTACGCCTTCTATGCCCGGGCGCTCGGCCCGCCCCAGCCGCTGCGCGTCACCTTCCACGGCCCTGACGGCATCGTGGAGCGGGTGCTGGAGCCAGGGGCGACGCTGCGCAACCCGCAGGCCCTGCGGGGCGCGGCGTGGTTCGTCCTGCCCGCGGTGGGTCCGTCTCGCGCGAAGGTGACGCACCTGGAGTTCGGCGCGGTGGGCCAGCGCGTGGCCCTTTCCCCGCCGGCTCCCTGATCCGGCTGCCATCCATGAACCGTGGCAGCCGGCGGGCCTCACCTCACGGCGTGGCCGTGGGGAGGGAGTAGTAGACGATGAGCCGCGGCCAGCGGGCCGAGGTGTTCGAGTACTCGCGCGAGTCGTACGTCGAGCGGCTTCCCGGCGAGTCGAGCCGCAAGGAGAGCAGCCCATCCATGGACAGGACCTCCTGCACCATCGGCACCAGCAGCGGGCTCGCATTGACGCCCGCCTGCGTGATGTACGGCACGGACCGGTTCGGGAACTGCCAGGAGCCCAGCTCGCAGCTGAAGGCGGAGGGCCTGGTGTTCCAGGTGAGGCCCGTCTCGCTCCACGCGTTGTTGGGAACCCACCGCGTGTAGACGTTGCCGTCAGCGCCGGCCGTGACATCGCCGCCCGTGGACGTGGTCACCAGGGCGACGGAGGCCACCTGGACGTTGGCGGGAAGCTCCGCGAGGTTGAAGCGCAGGAACGTCTCCGCGTCGTCCCGGTCCACGGTCAGACCCATGGAGGTGCCCGCGTTCGCGTTCGGGTTGCTCATCCAGACGGACGTGTCCGCCACCGGGAAGAAGGACGCCGCCTCCAGGTGGGAGGTCACCTGCGGATCCGCGGGCCCGAAGTAGCTGACGACCAGCCGGGGCCGCTCGCTGGCGACGCTGTATTCACGCGAGCGATACACCGTGTGGTAGCCCGGCGTCCTCAGCCGGAAGGAGATCAGCCCATCCGAGTCCAGCGCCTGCTGCACGGGCGCCTTCAGCTTCGGGTCGTAGTTGACGCCCAGCTGCAAGGGCTTGGGCGTGCTGTTGCCGTACCAGAGCCACCAGGAGCCCAGGTCGCTCCCATTCACGGGGGGCCTGTTGTTCCAGGTCATGGCCGTCTCGCTCCAGGTGTCGTCCGGCACCAGATGGGCATAGACGCTGCCGTCACCGCCCGCGGCGGAGCCGTCGAAGGCCAGGGCCTCCAACCGGACCGAGGCGATGTGGGAGCCGGCCGGGATGCTGCCCAGGTTGAAGCGCAGGTAGGCCTCGCCCTTGGCGGAGTCGACATACAGCTTCGAGTCATTGCCGTAGTTCGTACCCGGGTTGGCGGACAGGACGTACGTGTCCGCCTCCGGCTCCAGCACCACCTGCGTGGGCGCGGAGACCCCCTCGGTCGTGGGGCAGGGGGGCGGCACGAAGTAGGAGACGATGAGCTGGGGCCAGCGGACCTCCGTGTTCGTGTACTCGCGCGAGTGGTACAGCGTCCGGTAGCCGGGCGAATCCAGCCGCAGGGAGATCATCCCGTCCGACTCCAGCGCCTGCTGCACGGGCGCCACCAGCTTCGGGCTCGAGTTGATGCCCACCTGGGTCGTGTACTGGCCATTGCGGTTCCACAGCAGCCAGGAGCCCAGGTCATCGCTGGAGGCGGCGGGCCTGGTGTTCCAGGTGATGCCGGTCTCGCTCCAGGCGTTGTCCGGGACGAGCCGCGTGTAGACGTTGCCGTCCGCGTTGTCATAGGCGTAGCCGTCGTAGGAAGTGGCCACCAGGGACACGGCGACCACCTGCGCGTTGACCGGGACGCTGCCCAGGCCGAAGCGCAGGAAGGTCTCCGCCGCGGTCCGGTCCACGGTCAGGGCAGCGCCCTTGCCGTAGTTGGTGGTGGGGCTACCCGCCACGACCTGCGCGTCCGCCTGGGGGTAGAGGGCCACGACCTGCAGGTCGGTGGTCACCTGCGGATCCCCGGGCTCGAAGTAGTTGATGATGAGCTTGGGCCGCTCGCTGGCGACGCTGTACTCACGCGAGCGGTACACCGTGTGGTAGCCCGGGGACATCAGCCGGAAGGAGACAAGCCCATCCGAGTCCAGCGCCTGCTGCACGGGCGCCTTGAGCTTCGGGCTGAAGTTGACGCCCACCTGCAAGGGTTTGGGGGTGGTGTTGGGGTTCCAGAGCCACCACGAGCCCAGCCTGTCGCCCGTCACCGCGGGCCGGTTGGACCAGGTCATGCCCGTCTCGCTCCAGGTGTCGTCCGGCACCAGGTGCGCATAGACGCTGCCGTCACCTCCGGCGGAGGAGCCGTCGTAGGCGAGGGCCTGCAGCATGACCGAGGCGATGTGGGCTCCGGCCGGGATGCCGCTCAGGTTGAAGCGCAGGTAGGTCTCGGCCTTGGCGGAGTCGACGTACAGGTTCTGCGCGGTGCCGAAGTTCGTGCTCGGGTTTGCGGCTCGGACGTACGTGTCCGCCTCCGGCTCCAGGATGAGCTGCTTGGGTGTGGGGACCGCCATGAGCGGCGCGGCCCGGGCCTGCTGCGCCAACGGGGCTGGCTGTGGCGTTGCTTCGCCGCCATCACAGCCAGGGACGAGCCCCACCACGAGCGGCGCGATGAGAAGGGAACGAACGGACTGCTTCCATGGGGGTGCGCGATGCATGCAATGGCACTCGGGGTCATGCGCGCCGGTCCTTTCCGGCGCGACGTGCACCCCTTGAGCAACCCTTGCGCCAAGACGCGCAGAACGCCGGATCCCCTGTCACTTCCGGCGCTTGCGCGAAGAAGGGCCGCGTGACGCCGCTCGCGATGGGGAGGAACGTGCCAGAACCGGCACGCGCGTGAAGGCGCCCAGCGGACGCGGGTGTCAGGGGCCTCGCGGCGTCAGGATTTCATCCAGGAGCGCCGGTGTGCCCTGGACCCGCCGCAGCCGGGGCGTGAAGCGCTCGCGCAGGAGCTGACGACACCCCGGCGGGCGCGGCCACGCTGAGGCGCCGCTTCAGGGCGCGCGAGACCGGACGAACTTCCATGCGAGCGGCATGACCAGCCCCGCGATGACGGCCTTGATCAGTCCGCCAGGAATGAAGGGAACGAAGCCCTTCTGGAGGGCCGTGGCGGAGTCGAGCCCGGTCTTCATCCGGAGCCAGGACACGCCGATGGCCAGGATGAGCAGCTGGCCCGCGAGGAACAGCGGGCCAGCCGTCCACCACCGCCGGTCATGGCCCTGACGCGCCGCGAGGCCCACGAGGAAGGCCGCGGGGAGGAAGGCCACCAGGAAACCTCCCGTCGGCCCGACGAGCGCCCCCCAGCCGCTGGCCCCCTTCGCGAAGAAGGGCAGTCCCACCGCCCCCAGCAGGAGATAGGCGACCTGCCCGGCCAGACCCCGTCCAGGGCCGAGCGCGGCCGCCGTGAGGACGACCGCGAGCGTCTGTCCCGTGATGGGCACCGGGGACCCCGGCACCGCGATGGCGACCTGGGCGAACAACGCGGTGCAGAGCGCCGCGCCCAGGACGAGCGCCCCCTCCTGTGCGCGCGTGCGCACGAAGCCGTCAGCCAGGACGCGATGGGTCGATTCGGAGGGGAGGGGAGACACGCGCCGATGCTCGGCGAGGACGCACACCGGTGCAAGGCTGCCGGCGTCCACGGGGTGGCAGGTGCGTGAGCCGCCCACGGACGTCGTGAAACAGCTACGGTCCCGGCACTCTCGTGGTTGGAGGCCTCTCCTTTGACGACTCCCTTGCTCGGCACATCGTTGTTCCTGGTCCCGGTGACGTCGCTCTACGCCGCGCTCAACGCATTCCTCACGATTGGGCTCTCCCTCAACGTCAGCGCGGTCCGCACGAAGCTCAAGGTGTTCCGCGGCGACGGAGGCCATGCCGGCCTCGGGTCCGCCATCCGCGCGCATGGCAACAACGTCGAGCAGGTTCCCCTGGCGCTCATCCTCTTGCTGTTGGCGGAGCTGAGCGGTGGGAACTCGACGGCGCTTCACGTCTTCGGTGGCGCGCTGCTCGTGGCGCGGCTGGCGCATGCCTTCGGGCTGCTGCGCGGAAGTCCCGTCCAGGCAGTCGGCGCGACGCTGACCCTGGTCGTGCAGCTGTGCCTGGCGGGTTGGGTGCTCTGGCTGCGGCCCTGGGGCTGAAGCCGCAGCCCAGGGGCGCGAGCGTCATGGCCCGCGCCCTGGTCCGCGTCTACCGCTTGGTGATGTGCAGCTGGACGTTGCCGCACTCGCCCTCGTAGCCCTCGACGATGATGAGCAACTGGCTGCCCTTGATGAGCGTGAGACCGATGGCGGACGTCGTGCTGGTGCCCGAGTCATCGTTGCACTTCAGGACCTCGTTCGTGGCCTTGTAGTTCCGGATCTCCATGATGGTGTCGAAGTTGGAGCCCCTCGTGGAGAACGAATAGGTCGCAGTCTCGGGGACCCGCCACACCCAGGAGACGTCTCGCGACGAGCCCGAGCGGCACGTGGTGGCCCACTGATTGCTCGCCGTGCAGGTCGTCGCATAGGTCGCGACCGGAGAGCCCAGGGCGCTTCCCAGGTCTCCCGCGAGCGTCTGCGCCTCCACGCGCCGGGGCTCCTCGGACTGGCTGTCGTCCAGGACTTCGGCCTCGCCGGGCACGGAGTCGTCGAGTTCCTCACCCTCGGGGAGGGGTCCGCAAGCACCGAGGAACAACGCACACGAGGCCACACCCACAAGGGATTTGCCGAAGTTCGCCATGGTTCACCTGGGCACGCCGCCATCCGGGACAAGAAGGCCCGCCTCCCCCTGATGGGGATTCCGGGCGGACGGACACGGACGGCTGTGTCCGCCTTGAACCCAAGGTGCCTCTTCCCACGAATGACAGCCATTGCCCCGCCCGGCCACGACACGGGTCATTTGTGGATAATATGGATTCCCAGTTCTTCCGGCCTCCCAATGGATGAGAGTCGCCGGGTGATTCCTACCCTGCGTCTTCCTTTGCCCGTGTCCGGACCTCCGCCGCGAACAGCTCCGCCGCGGGTGTGCGCGGGGCTCCCTTGCGCCAGAGAAGCGCCGCCAGCTCCGAGCGGGGGGCCGGAGACAGCCGCTTCACCACCAGCCGCTCCGCGTCGGAGAGTCGTGGCTCGGGAAGCACCGTGACGGCGAGGCCCGCGCGGACGATGGCCAGCACGGTGGCCACCGCGTTTGATTCGAGCGCGATCCGGGGCGCGAATCGCATCGCCGCGAAGTGCGCGTCCACCCGGGCGCGCACCCGCAGGCCGCGTGACAGCAGCGCGAAGGGTTCCTCCGCGAGCAGCTTCATCCCCACGGACTCCACGCCCGCCAGCGCATGTCCCCGTGCGACGACGAGCGCGAGCCGGCTGTCGAAGACGGGCTCCGCATCCAGGTCCGTCAGGCGCGCGGGGGCATAGCCCAGTCCCACGTCCAGCCTTCCGGCCGCCAGCTGCCGCTCCAGCTTCCGGACGACGGCCTCCTGCGCGCTCAGCGCCAGCCCGGGATGTCTGCGGAGCACCGCCGCCAGCGCCGGCACCACGAGGCCGCGCATGCTCGGCGGATAGCCCACGCGCAGGGCCCCCGTGGAGAGCCCTCGCAGCGCGCCCACCGCGGACAGGCCCGCGTTCACGTCCTCCAGCGCGCGCGAGGCATAGGTGCGGAACAGCTCCCCGGCCTGTGTCAGCCGCACCCCGGTGCGGGCCCTCTCGAAGAGCGGTGTACCGACCTCTTCCTCCAACTGGTGGATCTGGTGCGACAGCGTGGGCTGGGAGACGTGCAGCCGCCGCGCGGCGCGCCCGAAGTGCAGCGTGTCGGCGACGGCGGAGAAGTAGCGGAGGTGTCGGAGCTCCATGGCGCCATCATAGACGGCATCTATCGACCCGATGAAAACAGACGAATGTACGAATCGAGGCCCGCCGGTACATCTTCCTCGCCACGAAGGAGAGGCACCCATGAAGGCATCGGATCTGTTCGTGAAGGCGCTCGAAGCGGAGGGCGTCCGCTGTGTCTACGGACTTCCCGGCGAGGAGAACCTGGACCTGCTCGAGTCCATGCGTGCCGCGGGCATGCGCCTGGTCGTCACGCGCCACGAGCAGGCGGCCGGATTCATGGCCGCCACGCAAGGAAGGCTCACCGGACGCGCGGGCGTGTGTCTGGCGACGCTGGGGCCGGGGGCCACCAACCTGGTCACCGCCGCCGCGTACGCGCAGCTCGGCGCCATGCCCATGGTGATGCTCACCGGTCAGAAGCCCATCAAGGTGAGCAAGCAGGGGCACTTCCAGATCGTCGACGTCGTCGGGATGATGCGGCCGCTCACCAAGTCCACCCGCACGCTCGTCTCCGCGGAGCACGTCCCCTCGGCGGTCCGCGAGGCCTTCCGCCGCGCGGAGGAGGAGCGCCCCGGCGCCACCCACCTGGAGCTGCCCGAGGACGTGGCGCGTGAGACCACCGAGGCCGTGCCCCTGTCGCCGGGTGTCCCCCGGAGGCCCGTGGCGGACGAGGGGGCCATCGCGCAGGCGGTGGACGCACTCGCTTCGGCCCGCCGTCCGCTGCTGATGATTGGCGCGGGAGCCAACCGCAAGCTGACCTCGGAGATGCTCCGCGCGTTCGTGGACCGCGTGGGCCTGCCCTTCTTCAGCACCCAGATGGGCAAGGGCGTGGTGGATGAAACGCACCCGCTGTGGATGGGGACCGCGGCGCTGTCCGACGGCGACTTCGTCCACCGCGCCATCGAGGCGTCGGACTGCATCCTCAACGTGGGCCATGACGTCATCGAGAAGCCCCCGTTCGTCATGCGCGACGGCCGCCGCACGGTCATCCACCTGAACTTCTCCTCGGCGGAGGTCGACCCCGTGTACTTCCCGCAGGTGCAGGTGACGGGAGACCTGGCGAATGCCGTGTGGCGCATCGCGGAAGGGGTGGGCCCGCGCTCGCACTGGGACTTCACGCCCTTCGAGCGGGCCCGGGCGGGGCTGGACGCGCAGTTCGTGAGCGGCGCCAGTGACGACCGCTTCCCCATCTACCCCGCGCGGCTCGTCGCGGAGGTGCGCCGCGCCATGCCGGATGACGGCGTCGTGTGCCTGGACAACGGCATGTACAAGCTGTGGTTCGCCCGCTACTACCGCTGCCGCCGGCCCAACACGCTCCTGCTCGACAACGCGCTCGCGACGATGGGCGCGGGCCTGCCATCGGCCATCGCCGCGAAGCTCGTCCACCCCCGGCGCAAGGTGGTGGCCGTCTGCGGTGACGGCGGGTTCATGATGAACTCGCAGGAGCTGGAGACGGCGGTGCGGCTGAAGCTCGACCTGACCGTGGTCGTGGTGCGCGACGACGGCTACGGGATGATCCGCTGGAAGCAGGAGGAGATGGGCCTGCCCGACTTCGGGATGACGTTGGGCAACCCGGACTTCGTCCGGTACGCGGAAGCGTACGGCGCACGAGGGCACCGTCCGGCGAGCGCCACCGAGTTCGGCGCCACGCTCACCCGCTGCCTGGAGTCGGGCGGCGTGCATGTCATTGATCTGCCCATTGACTACACGGACACCGCGCAAGCGCTCGGTGCCGGCACCCTGGTGGAGTCGTGAGCCATGGGCACCCACGCGAAAGAGAGGAACCCCATGCTGGCTGAGCGCTATCCGTACTATCTGGCCAACCGCCCGAGGCAGCCCAACGCGGAGCTGGCCGTGACTGACAAGTACTCGGGGGAGGTCGTCACGCGCGTGGCCGTCGCCGACGCGGCCGCCGTGGAGGAGGCCATCGCCGCGGCGGTGCGCGCGACGGAGCCCATGCGAAAGCTGGCGCCCTACGCCCGGCAGCAGGTGCTGGAGCACTGCGTGCGCCGCTTCCAGGAACGGGCGGAGGAGTTCGCGCTCGCCCTCTGCATCGAGGCGGGCAAGCCGCTGCGCGACGCGCGGGCGGAGGTCACCCGGCTCATCGAGACCTTCAAGGCGGCGGCGGAGGAGGCGGTGCGAGGCGGAGGCGAGGTCCTCAACCTGGAGGTGTCGCAGCGTACGGCGGGCTACCGGGGCTTCACCCAGCGCGTGCCGGTGGGGCCGTGCTCGTTCATCACGCCGTTCAACTTCCCGCTCAACCTGGTGGCGCACAAGGTGGCGCCCGCCATTGCCGCGGGCTGCCCCTTCGTCCTCAAGCCGTCGGACCGCACGCCGGTGAGCGCGCTGCTCATGGCGGAGGTGCTCGCGGAGACGGCCCTGCCGGAAGGTGCCTTCTCGGTGCTGCCCACGCGCCTGGAGGACGTGGGCCCCTTCATCGAGGACGACCGGTTGAAGCTGTTGTCGTTCACCGGCTCGGAGAAGGTGGGCTGGGATTTGAAGGCCCGAGCCGGCCGCAAGAAGGTGGTGCTGGAACTGGGGGGCAACGCGGCCTGCGTGGTGGACGCGGACCAGGCCGGGCGCCTGGACTTCGTCGCGGACCGCATCGCCCAGGGAGCGTTCTTCCAGGCGGGGCAGAGCTGCATCTCGGTGCAGCGCGTGCTCGCGCACGAGTCGCTGTACGACGCCCTGCGGGAGCGGCTCGTCATGCGGGCGAAGGCCCTGCGCGCGGGCAACCCCCGGGACGAAACCACCACGCTCGGGCCGCTCATCGACGAGCCCGCGGCGCGGCGGCTGGAGGGATGGATTCAGGAGGCCGTGGCGCTCGGAGCGCGGGTGCTGACCGGAGGAGGGCGGCGCGGCGCGCTGCTGGAGGCCACGGTGGTGGAGGGCGTCCCCGAGGACGCGGCGCTGTGCGCGGAGGAGGCCTTCGGCCCCGTGGTGTTGCTCCAGCCGTTCCACGACTTCGACGAGGCCCTGCGCCGGGTCAATGACAGCCGCTACGGCCTCCAGGCGGGCCTCTTCACGCAGGACCTGTCACGCGCGATGCGGGCCTGGGACGAGCTGGACGTGGGCGGAGTCGTCGTCGGTGACGTGCCGAGCTTCCGCGTGGACACCATGCCCTACGGTGGCGTGAAGGGCTCCGGGCTGGGCCGCGAGGGCGTGAAGTATGCCATTGAAGACATGACGGAGCTGCGGCTGCTGGTGCTCCGCCAGGGGTGAGTCTCCCTGCCGGCGGGCTTTCTGGCAGAGTGGATGTTTTCGCTGGGGGCCCGCCATGCAGAGCAGCGCCATCACCGAGGTGTTCCTGCCGATTGCGCTGGGGTGATCATGCTCGGCCTCGGGCTGAGCCTCACCCTGGCGGACTTCCGCCGCGTGGCGTTGTATCCGCGCGCGGCGCTGGTGGGCCTGGGCTGTCAGACGCTGCTCATGCCCGGGGTCTGTTTCGCCATCGCGACCGGCTTCGGGCTGCCGCCCCAGCTCGCCGTGGGGTTGATGCTGCTCTCCGCCACGCCGGGCGGTGCGACCGCGAACCTCTTCAGCCACCTGGCCAAGGGCGATGTCGCGCTGAACGTCAGCCTGACGGCGGTCAACAGCGTGTTGTCATTGCTCACGCTGCCGCTCATCGTGAACTTCTCCCTGGCGCACTTCATGGGGGAGGAGCGCGCCATTCCGTTGCAGTTCACCAAGATCGTCCAGGTGTTCGGCATCGTCCTGGTGCCCATCTCGCTGGGAATGTGGGTGCGCGCGAAGCGGCCCGCGCTCGCGGATGGCCTGGACCGGCCCGTGCGCCTCATCTCGGCGCTGTTCCTGGTGCTCGTGGTGCTCGCGGCGACGCTCAAGGAGCGGGACCAGCTGGTCACGTACTTCCAGAGCGTGGGGCTCGCGGCGCTGGCCTTCAACCTGGCCAGCATGGCGGTGGGCTTCGTGGTGCCCATCCTGCTGCGTGTGGAACGCAAGCAGGCGGTGGCGATCGCGATGGAGGTGGGCATCCACAACGGCACGCTCGCCATCGCCATTGCCTCCAGCCCCCGGCTGCTCAATGACGGCGTGATGGCCATTCCCGCGGCCATCTACAGCGTCATCATGTTCTTCACCGCCGGAGTCTTCGGCGCCCTGGTCGCGCGGCGGCAGGCCACGAGCACGACCCGGACGGTTGGGGCTTGATCGAAGCGCGGGGCTGAAGCCGGTGAACACGGAGAAGGCCTGGACAAGCGCTGCCTCTGGCGCTGAGCGTCACCGGCCCCTCCGCGCCAGTGGCTGGCGGAACGACCACCCTGTTAAGTGGATTCCACGATTACATGGCAAAAATCGGATTCATAGGTTGCTTGCCGGGGAGACATGCGTCGACGCGCATGTCGTTCCTCGAAAGGAAACCACATGAACACTCTTACCAAGCTGCTGTCGGTCTCCGCGATTGCCTTCATGATTGCCGCCTGTGGTGGGGGCATCCCCGAGGACGGCGACCTGGGCGGTCAAAACGAGACGCCCGCCGTGCAGACGCCCGCGTCCAGCGAGGACCTGGGGCAGACCGAACAGGAGGTCTCGTGCGGGTGGGGCGGCCCGCCCGCGCACTGCCTGGTCCACTGCTGCTCCCACGCGGATTGGTCTGACATTGGTGTTCCGTCGGCCGGCGCGTGTACGGAGGCAGGCAACAGCTACTGCGCGGCGCGCGGAGGCAACTGCGGTTCCTGCTGGGGTTACCTCTAAAGCCTGACGGCTGCCGAGGGAATCGATGAAGGGGGCGCCCACGGACGGACCTCACCTCCGGCCGTGGGCGTCCGTGCTCCCCTGACCCGGCCATTACGGCCTCGCGGCAATTCTCCGCCTTTCTCGTTTCCCGAGGATCCAGCACAACATTCTGGCGGGTATGTTCGACAATGGGTCATGCGCCTCAAGCCCGAGTCCCAAGCCCAGCAGCGCGTCGCCGCCCAGCCCCAGCATCCGCACCGCCTTGGGGTGGGTTCCAGCGGTCCCGACGTCAAACGGTTGGAGAAGAAGCTCATCCAGCACGGCCTGTTGAAGGGCCGTGCGGATGATCACTTCGACACGCAGACCCGGGCGGCGGTGAAGCAGTTCGAGCGCCAGAACGACTTCAAGCACGTGGACGGCGTGGTAGGGAATGGGGTCTGGCGCCGGCTCGAGCTGGGCGCGGCCCACGAGGGGCACGTCAGCGAGCAGAAGCTCGCGGGCGCGCGGGACACCTTCCGCACCGTCACCATCAACGTGAAGAGCAACCCGGTGATGGACCAGGCCGCGGTGGTGCACGACGTGAAGCGGGCGGCCTCCCAGGGCAGCCTGATTGGCTGGAACGAGATCAGCCCCGACCGCTACTTCAAGGCCATCCGCGACCTGGGCCCGGGGTGGGGGCACTACATGCCCCGCGACGGAGGCCTGCGGATTCCCAATCCCATCTCCTGGAAGAAGTCCGAGTGGAAGCTCCAGGGCGAGCCCGGCTTCCTGCGGACCCACCACGGCAAGGAAGAGGTCTCCCCGCACCGCTACATCACCTGGGTGAAGCTGAAGAACAAGGAGACGGGCAAGACCATCGTCCGGATGAACACGCACCTGGTCAGCGGCGCCTGGAGCGGTAACAAGCCCCACAAGGAATGGCGGCAGGACATGTGGAACAAGCACATGGACAAGCTGCACGACCTGGTGGCCCGCTTCGAGAAGAAGGGCTACCCGGTCATCGTGGGCGGCGACTTCAACCGGGACAGCTACAAGGTCCTGGGCAACCAGGTGAAGTACGACAACAAGCTCAACGTGGGCACCCACGGCCACAGCACCTACGACTATCTGATGCACACGCCCAACGGCTCGCTGAAGAGCCATGGCGCCAACGTCGACCACGGCTACCGCTCGGACCACGACGGGGTGTCGGTGAAGTACACGATCAAGGGCTGACGGCGGTTCTCCTGCAACGAGCCGGCGAACTGCCAGCAGTCAGCACCGCCTCACCGGACGTGAAGGACCGGACGAACGCTTGCGCCCGGCGGTCCGTTTGCCGGGTGCGAGCGCCGTCTCCAGGTTCCGGTCCATGCTGGACCTGTACGCGGTGCTGGGCGTGGAGACGACCGCGGATGCACGCGACATCCGCGGCGCCTACCTGAAACGGGTGTGGCAGTACCACCCGGACCGGGATCCCCGGCCTGAATCCACGGAGCACTTCCTCCGCATCCAGGCCGCGTATGAAGAGCTGGGCGACGCGGCGAAGCGCCAGCGCTACGACGCCAGGCACCGTGTCGAAGCCCCGCGCGCCCCCTCCACGCCCGCGCCTGCCCCGGCGTCACGGTCGACGCTGAACATCCCCAGGGGCCGCATGAGCGTGAAGGTGCGGATGCACTGACGCGGGCCGCGGGCCTACAACCCGGTGCTCTTCAACAGCACCCGTGCTTCATCGGGGAAGAACCCGGCCGAGTAGACGTTCGCGTCCGTCACGAAGGCCTTGTCACCCAGGATGGCCAGCTTCGGGCCGGTCGTGGAGCGGATGAACAGCGGCACGGGGACCTGGGTCTCCGGCCAGCGCACCATGCCGTCCGTGCCGAAGGACGTGTCCAGGTCGCCATTGGCCTGGAGCCGGAAGAGCACGGGCTTCGCGTACACGTCCGCGAAGACCAGGACCTTCCCATCCGCCTGGATGCGCAGGCCGCTGACGTCCACCGCGTCGAGCACGCCCGCCGGCGCGGTGAGTTCCCGCACGCCCGCGGGGCCGAAGGTGACGTCCGGCTTGCCGTCCGCGGTGTACGCCACGAGCTTGAGCACGCCGTGCTTCGTGCCGCCCACCTGCACGTCCTGCCGCTGGCCCGCGAGCAGGAAGCCGCCGCCGGGCCGGGCCACCAGGGCATGGGCCTGACCGCCTTCGCTCTTCGCGAGGCCGGAGGTGCCGAACGTCAGGTCCTGGCTGCCGCTGGAGGTGATGCGCACGGCCGCGAAGTCGTCGCCCCCACCCAGGACGACGCTGGAGCCCTGGAGCACCATGCCCTGCACGGACTCGGCGTTCGTGTACGCGCCGCCAATCCAGCTGCCGGACGGACTGCCCGCGGACTTGAACGTCGTATCGAGCGAGCCGTCCGCGTTGTAGCGGATCAACGCGAAGTCCTCGTCGAGCCCGTCGGACTTGGTCAGGAAGCCGCCGACGTAGAATCGGCCGTCGGCCAGGGGCAGGATGCTACGGAGGGTGCCCACGAAGTCGACGGCGCTCTCCTCGCCGAAGTGCAGGCGTGACTTGCCCGTCTTGTTGAAGCCCGTGTCCAGCTGGCCGTTGGCCTTGAGCTTCACCACCACGAAGTCGCGTGAGTTCGAAGCGCTGCCACCCCGCGCGAAGCCCGCGACCAGGAGGCTGCCATCCGCGAGCACCGCCACCGTGTCCGCGCGGTCGTCCTGCTCCCGCTGGCCGGAGATGGGGCCCTTGGCGGGACCTTCGAAGTCGAGCACCACGGAGCCCTGCGTGCCGAACGACGTGTCCACCTCCCCGGACGCGGTATAGCGCCGCACGAGCAGGTCCACGCCCGTGGTGGCCAGGTTCGCCTCGGTGGCGCCCACCACGACGAGGCCGCCATTGGACGCCGCGAGCGCCCGGCCCTCCTCGGCGGGGAGTTCCGTGCCGGCATCGGGTTGCGTCCCCGCGTCCGTCTGCGTCCCCCCGTCCGGGGATGGGCTGCCATCCGAGGGACCGTCGTCGCCTCCGCAGGCCCCGCCACCCACGAGCAGGGCACCCGCCGTCAGTGCCACCCACCCAGCCTTCCGCACGCTGTGATTCATTCGAGATGTCCCTTCCGGCCTGTCCGGTGCCGCCGCCGCACCGGGGTTACGCCGTCAGGGGCATTTATTTCCTGCCCGGGAGCGGAGGGTGCCTCCGCCCCGGACGTCCTTCACGCATAGTCCTGCCGCAGCTGTTGTTTCAGGGTGGCATCCAGATTGTTCTGTGCGGCCAGGAGCGCCCAGTAGTCCTCCCCGCCCACGGTGGGGGCGTCGAGCGTGATGCGTCCGGCGACGCGGTGGAGGTCGGTGAGGAACGCGAAGGCGTCGGGGCCGGTGGCGAAGACGTCCTGCGGCTCATTGTCGAGCACGAGCGTGAAGGGCGCTGGGCCCACGCCTTCGCGCTCCGCGTGTTCCATCCGCTGCTGGAAGTCCGGCAGGTTCGCCATGGCCTCTTCGAGGAGGGAGCGCGCCGCTTCGAAGCCCAGGTCGTTGAGGGGGGAGTCCTCCGCCCACAGGTAGAAGGCCTTCTCGACACCGTCGACGGTCCAGGGCTCGGAGGGATGGGTCCGGTCGAAGGCGAGCTGTTCCATCAGCGCGCGGTCGCCGAAGCGGGCAACGCCATCCACGGTGACGAGGCGCACCTGTTTCTCCGTGGCGGAGATCAACGTGTCGTAGGGGTCGCCGTCGGTGCCCGCGATGACCAGCAGGTCCGCGAGGGCGTGGGCGCGGAGGGTGCCCACCTGGGTCTGCCAGCCCGCGACCCGGGCGGCATCCGCCGTCACAGAGCGCACCAGGGTCCGTGAGGACAGGGACACGCCCTGTCGCGCCGCTTCGTGGCGAGCCACCTTCAGCTCCTGGAGGAGGTTCTTGCTGCCGGTGGGGGACCAATCACAGCCGAGCGAGAACGTCACGCCCGCGCCGAGCAGGTCCGACACCGGCAACGTCTGTCCATACAGCAGCAGGTTGCTGAAGGGGGACCACACGACCTTGGCGTCCCGCGCAGCCATCGTGTCCAGGTCCGGGCGCTGCAATCCCAGGCTGTGGATTCCGACCAGTGACGGCTGGATGAGGTCATGGCCAGCCAGGTCCAGGTAGCGGCGGTGGGCGTAGTCATCCACGCCTTCACCCAGGTGGTAGAAGTACGCGGCGTGAGATTCCAGGGCGTCATGGAAGGACTCGATGTCCTCTGCGTCGTCATGCAGATCCATCACGCGGGTGCTGCCCGCGGGCAGGTGGTCGTCGCCGGGCTCCTCGACGTTGCGCATGGCGCCCCGGAAGAGGGCTTCTCCGCCGGACACGCGGGTCCGGATTCCCTGGCCGGTGGTCGTGCCGGCCAGCAGTGCCTTGGCTTCGATGTAGCGGACGATGGCGCGGGCCGACGGGGCATGGCCGCCGAGCACGCGAACCGGCAGGGAGATGAGCGGGCCGTAGTCCGCGTGGCGCGGCCACTGGGTGCGATTGAGGTACTTCTTCGGCACCCGCCACAGCGTCAGCACGTCGTAGACGAAGTGGTTGTGGAGGTCGATGAGCCCCGGATACAGCGTCCCCCCGGTGTCGATGACGGGCGCGTCCCGGAAGGCTTCGGGGAGAGGGCCGCCCGACGGCTCGACCGCGACGATGCGGTTGCCGCGCACGAGGACGCGCCCCCGTTCCAGCACCTCGTCCTGGGAGTTGAGGGTGACCACCCGGCCTTCCAACACGTAGCGGGGGACCGCGTCGGTGGGCTTGGAGATGGATGTTCCGGTGTTCATGGCTCGCCTCCCGTGGCGAAGGGCCTCCCGGAGTCCGTTCAAGGCTTCAGCCCACCGTGGCGCGGCTTGCCTGCCGTGGGTGGCCCCGCGCGATGCCGGGAGGAGGCACCCGCGAGCCCTGGGTCTTGAAGATAGGAACGGAGCGGGGCGGGTGGGGGA
>NZ_RAVW01000490.1 GCF_003611585.1 Corallococcus exercitus
CGCCGCGCCCGCCCGCCGCGAGCCGGAGCCCCAGCAGCCCTTCTACGCGGAGAACGAGCCCGGTCCCTCCGAGGACGACAACGGTGGGTTCGAGCGCGACGGCGACGAGGACGAGGGCACGCTCTTCGGCAACAACCGTCAGGCGCCCGCCCCGGTGCCCACGCCCGCTCCGCGCCGTGCGGCGGCGGCGCCCGTGGAGGAGACCCCTGCCGCGAGCGGCGCGCCCCTCAACGAGCTGTTCTCCGACCTGGACCTGCCTGGCAACCGGGGCGACGGCTCGGACGAGGAGGACCCCGGTCAGGACGAGACGCGCGAGGATCCGCGCGGCGACGACGAGGAGGAAGAGGACGCGCGCCAGGTGGACTCGAAGGCCGCGCGCAAGCGTCCGGTGGTGCCCGCGCGCCGTGGCAGCCCGCTGAAGATGGTGGCGCTGGTGCTGCTGCTGCTCATCGTCCTGCCGGCGGTGGCGCTGTTCGGTCTGTCGGCCGCGGGCATGCTGCCTCCCGCCCTGGCGGACATGGTCAACAAGATGACCGGCAAGGCGCCGCCGCCCATGGCCCCGACTCCGGCGCCGCGTCAGGCCGCTCCCGCGCCGGGGGCCGCCGAGCCCGTGGCGCCTCCGCAGGGCGCCGCGGCGGGTGAGGCCGCGGCTCCGGCCGAAGGCTCCACGCCCTAGTCCATGGATGAGGTGGGCCTGCTTTCCGCGTCACGCGGTGAGCAGGCCCTCCCACCGCGTCCTGTTCCGGCCGGATGCTCCGGCACGTCGAGCAGGACGGTCCGGCTCAGAGGTCGAAGTCGCCCGCGGGCGGCTTCTTGCCGCGCATCGCGCGTTCCCTCGAGGCCCGGACATCGGAGCGCAGGGACTCGGTGGCTTCGGCATCCACCGTTCCGGTCTCCAGGTCCACGACGTCGCCTTCACGCACGCCGGACGGCAGGGTGCTCAGGGCGCGGGTCACCTGCTGGCCATCCACCACCAGCACGGCGACGTCGTCTTCGATGCGGTCCACCGTGGCCCTGGACCGGGGCTTCGCCTTCTTCGTCACGGGTGACAGTCTCCCGCGGGCTTGCGGCCCGACTTCACCGCCGCGTCACGCGTGCTCCACGTGAGCAGGTTCTCCGGATTGATGAGCTTCACGCTCCGGCAGGTGGACTTGTGGAAGATCTGCTTGTTCTTGCTCGCCATGTAACCATCCGACATGGAGGCCCTGCTGGAGGACGAGCGCACCGCCTTCTCCGGCGCCTCCGTCCGCGTGCCCTTGCGAGCGGTGGGCAGGTCATCCACGTCCATCACGTTGCTGGCGCGGGCGGTGCTGTCTCGCGGCGCTTCGACGACTCGCGCGGGCTCCGTCCGGACGGCGGGAGCCGGCTCGGGGGACGTCGGCTTCACCACGGGCGCGGGCTTCACCGTCCGCACCAGCGCGGGGCGCGGATCCAGCCCCGGGAAGATGCGCCGCGCGGAAGCAGGCTCCCCCGGTGAAGGCCGCTGGAGCGAGAGCTCGAACTGCTTGCCGTCGCTCACCGCGTGCACTTCGCCGTTCACGTCCGTGCGGAACATCTTCGCATCCACGCCGCGCAGCCGCGCGAGGAGCTCCTTCACCTTCGGGTTCTTCGCCAGGCCGTCATCCCCGCTGAACACCGCCGCCTGGGGCCGCACCTCCTCCAGGTACGCCTGCGAGTTCGCTCCCTCCACGCCGGGCGAGCCGACCTTCAGCAGCGTGGCGGGGGACAGCAGCCCGCGCTCCAGGAGCCGGGCCTCCGTCTCACCGCGCGCGCCGCCCGCGAAGATGACCGACGTGTCGTCGTACGTCAGGCGCAGCACGACGGAGTTCGCCGCGTTGCGCCCCTCCGCGTCCGCGGCCCCCTTCAGCAGCGGCTCCGCGGGCGCGCGGGGCCAGAGCACCGTGAGGTTCACCCGGTCCTCCAGCGTCAGCCGGACCAGCTCCTTGGGCGCGGACGAGGACGGCGCGGGCGAGAAGATCTGCACCCCTCGCGACCCCAGGGCCGTCAGCAGCGCGTCGTAGGCCTTCGACGTGTCGGGCAGCTGCGGCTCCATCAACCGCCGCGCACCCACGCGCTTGAGCACCGCCTCCAGCGCGCCATGGTGCTTCGGATCCGGCTGCGTGAGGACCACCAGGTCCAGCTCCCGGCGCAGCAGCTCCGGCAGCCGGTTCACCAGGTGCGACTCGGCGGACGCGGGCCCCGAATCCACCAGCACCGTGTTGCCTCGCGGCGTGACGATGAGCGCGGCATCCCCCGCGCCCACGTCGAAGAAGTACACGTGGAGCTTCCCGTCCGGCGCGCCGCCGAAGTAGCGCGACTTCTCCGGGGCCGCCTGCGCGGGCGGCGCGGACGGCTGCTGCTGACAGGCGAGGGAGGCGAGCAGCAGCCCCACTCCCAGCGCGATGCGGGCCTTCATGGATGACAATCCTCGGCGGGGCGGCGCTCACGCAGGGCATCGGCGCGGCTGGAGTAGACGGTGCGCTCGTTCTTCGAACGCTTCAAGGTCGAGCAGTCCTCGCGGTGGAACACCTTGCTGCCCTTCAGCGACACGTAGCGCCCGCCCGTGGCCGCGGACGTGTCCGTGGGCGCCGAGGGCTCCACTGGCGTCCGGGACCGGGACGCGCCCGGCTCCGGTTCCTTCTCCACGGAGCGGCCGGAGCGGCCGTGTGGCGTGGGCTCGATGGGGCCGAGCGCCACCGGGCTTCCTGCCCGCTGCGTGCCGGACAGGCTCGCGGCCCCGGCACCGCCCTTCGCCGAGCGCAGCGTCACGGTGGTGCCGTCGCTCACCGCCATCACCTCGCCGTCCTGGTCGGTGCGGAAGGTGCGCGCGCGCACGTCTTTCAGTCGACCCAGGACCTCCGGGCTCGGGTGGCCGTAGTCATTGCCCACGCCGCAGGAGATGACCGCCGCCTGCGGCTTCACGCGCTCCAGGAAGGCCGCGGTGGAGGAGTGCTTGCCGCCGTGGTGCGCCACCTTCAGCACCGTGGCCGTGAGGTCCACGGGCTTCTGCAGCAGCACCTCCTCCGTGGGCGGCTCCGAGTCCCCCGTGAAGAGGAACGCCGTCTTCCCATACGTGAGCTTGGTGACGATGGAGTTCGCGTTCGCGTCCGAGCGCGTGTCCGCGAGGAACGTCTCCTGGGGCACACGCGGCCAGAGCACCGTGAGCGCCACGCCTTCGCCCAGCCCCACGGTGAGCAGCGTCTGGGGCGAGGCCGGGTTGGGCTCCGGGCTCATCACCTGGCCCACCTCGTTGCCCACGAAGTCCAGCAGGTCGCGGTACGCCTCGCTCGGGTGGTCGAAGCCGGGGTCCATGAAGCGCTTCGCGCCCACGGCCTTCAAGGCCGCGCGCAGCCCGCCCAGGTGGTCCAGGTGCGGGTGGGTGAGGATGACCAGGTCCAGCGGTCCCTTCACCAGCTCCCGCAGCCGCGCCGCCAGCCGCGAGCTGGCCTCCGGAGGCCCACCGTCGATGAGCACCGTCTTGCCCGTGGGCGACACGATGAGCGCCGCGTCCCCCTGGCCCACGTCCAGGAAGTAGACCGTGAGCCGCCCGGGAGCGGGGGAGGGGAGGGCCGGGGAGGCCGGAGCCGCCGCGTGGCCGGGCACCGCCGCGAGGAGGAGGACAAGGAGTGCGAGCAGCCGCGCGAAGACCTTCACAGTTTTGGAACTCTACAGCCCCGCTCCCCTTCGCGGCACCCCGTGCGTTGACCGGACGCGCAGTCCTCCCGCGAGCGCTTCCCCGAGGGCCGGGAGTGGGCTAAGGGGCGCCGCATGCCGTCCGACGCCGAAGCCTTCTTCACCGTCCTGGAAGAGCTGGTCGACCAGGCTCGTCACCGTCTGCACGCCTGGAAGGTCCAGCAGGAAGCGGTGCCGCCCGCGCCCGCCGCCGTGCTGAACGCCGAGCCCCCGCGTCCGCCCGGCGTGAAGACCGCCACCGCGCGCGTGGACCCGGCCACCCTCCAGAAGGCCACGGACCTGGCGCCGTACATCGACCACACGCTGCTCAAGCCCGAGGCGCGCGCCGAGGACGTGGTGCGCGTGGCGGAAGAGGCCCGCCAGTACGGCTTCGCCACCGTGTGCGTGAACAGCTGCCACGTGGCCACCGCCGCGCGCGTGCTGGCCGGTTCGTCCGCCGTGCCCATCGCCGTGGTGGGCTTCCCGCTGGGCGCCGCGCTGTCCTCCGCGAAGGCCTTCGAGGCGCGCGAGGCCATCCGCGCGGGGGCGCGCGAAATCGACATGGTGATCAACCTGGGCGCGCTCAAGGCGCACGACTACCAGCGCGTGCACCAGGACATCGCCGCGGTGGTGGAGGCCAGCCACCCGCTGCCCGTGAAGGTCATCCTGGAGACGGGCCACCTCACGGACGAGGAGAAGGTCGTCGCGTGCGCGCTCTCCAAGGCCGCGGGCGCCGCGTTCGTGAAGACGTCCACCGGCTTCGGGCCCGGCGGCGCCACGGTGAAGGACATCGAGCTCATGCGCGCGGTGGTGGGGGACGACGTGGGCGTGAAGGCCTCCGGTGGCGTGAGGTCCGCGGAGGACGCCGTGAAGCTGATTCGCGCGGGCGCCAACCGCCTGGGCGCCTCCGCGTCCGTGGCCATCGTCACCGGGCAGATCTCCACCGCGCAGTACTGACCCTTTTTCCGGAGACGCGCACCGTGACCCCGAAGCAGCAAGAGGACTTCCTCCAGCAGTTGCTCGCGCTCCACGCGGAGCTGACCGGGAAGGCCCCCATGCGCATCGAGCCCAACCGCACCGACGAGGCGCGCGTGGGCGGCGACGAGGACGAGCAGCCCCTCAACGAGATGATGCAGACCATCGCCTCCAGCCGGAACCGCAACACCGACGGCACGCTGGCGCGCGTGGTGAAGGCGCTGGGCAAGCTGCGCGAGGACCCGGACTCCTTCGGCGAGTGCGAGGAGTGCGGCGAGGAGATTCCCATGGGCCGGCTCAAGGCCATGCCCTACGCGGAGTTCTGCGTCGTGTGTCAGAACAACAAGGATGGCCCCAAGGGGCCGGTGCGCCGCAAGCACCTCACCGACTACAAGGGCTGAAGCAGCCCCTTCTCCAACCACGAGGCAACGCGCGATGGACACGACCGGACTCAGGGAGCGGGCGGAGGCCTGGCGCAAGGCGGATCCGGATCCAGAGACCCAGGCGGAGCTGGCCAACGTGCTGGCGAAGCAGGACTGGGCGGACCTGGCGGACCGCTTCGCGCAGGACCTGGAGTTCGGCACCGCGGGCCTGCGCGGCGTGCTGGGCGCCGGCCCCAACCGGATGAACCGCGCCGTAGTGCGCCGCACCACCGCGGGCCTGGCGCGCTACCTCAAGGCCACCGTGCCGGACGTCACCACGCGCGGCGTGGTGGTGGGCCGCGACGCGCGCCGCCTGAGCCGCGAGCTGGCGGAGGACACCGCCGCCGTGCTCGTCGCGGAGGGCATCCCCGCGCACGTCTTCCCGGAGCCGGTGCCCACGCCCGTCACCGCGTTCGCCGTGCTGCACCTCAACGCCGCCGCCGCGGTGATGGTGACCGCCAGCCACAACCCGCCCGAGTACAACGGCTACAAGGTCTACTGGGGCAACGGCGCTCAAATCGTCCCGCCGCAGGACGTGGGCATCGCGGACGCCATCGCGAAGGTGGAGCCCGCCAACGCGGTTCCCCTGCTCACGCCCGCCGAAGGCCGCGCGAAGGGGCTGTGGCGCGACCTGCCGGAGGACGTGGGCAACGCGTACCTGCGCGCCATCCTGGACCTGCGCCTGTACCGCAAGGGCAGCGACACGCTGTCCATCGTCTACACGGCCATGCACGGCGTGGGCGGCGCGTGGGCGGCGCTCGCGCTCAAGGAGGCGGGCTTCCCTCGCGTGACGCCCGTGGCCGAGCAGCAGCAGCCCGACGGCCGCTTCCCCACCGTGCGCTTCCCCAACCCGGAGGAGCCGGGCGCCATGGACCTGTCGCTCGCCACCGCGGAGCGCGTGAAGGCGGACCTGGTGCTCGCGAACGACCCGGACGCGGACCGGCTCGCGGTGATGGCGCGGGATGCCTCCGGGAAGCTGCGGATGCTCACCGGCAACGAGGTGGGCGTGCTGCTGGGCCACTACGTCCTCACGCAGGGGACGAAGCGCGCGCGCCCGCACGTCGTCACCACCATCGTGTCCTCCACGCAACTGGGCGAAATCGCGCGCGGGTTGGACGCCGCGTACGACGAGGTCCTCACCGGCTTCAAGTGGATCGCCAACCGCGCGCTGGAGCGCACGGCGAAGGAAGGCACGCAGTTCGTCTTCGGCTACGAGGAGGCGCTCGGCTACACCGTGGGCACCGCCACGCGCGACAAGGACGGCGTGGGCGCGGCGCTGGTGGTCGCGGACCTGGCCGCGTGGTGCGAGGCCCGGGGCACCACCGTGCTGGGCTACCTGGAGGAGATCCAGCGCCGCTTCGGCCTGCACGTGGGCGCCCAGCGCAACGTGACGCTGCCCGGTGCGGCTGGCGCGCAGACCATCCGCGCCATCATGGAGGCCTTCCGCGCGTCTCCGCCGAAGGACATCGGCGGCACCCGCGTGAGCGCAGTGCGCGACTACCAGAAGGGCGAGGGCGGCCTGCCCCCGTCCAACGTCGTCGCCTTCGCGCTGGAGGGCGGCGGCCGCGTCACCCTGCGCCCCTCCGGCACCGAGCCGAAAATCAAATACTACTTCGAGCACAAGGAGACGCC
>NZ_RAVW01000491.1 GCF_003611585.1 Corallococcus exercitus
GCCTCGCGCGGGTTTCTGGGGCGGCAGCAGTCCTGCCAGCCGCTCCCATTGGGCGTCTGTCAGCTCTCCTCGGCTCATGCCCTCCTAACACCCGGCTCCCCTCGAACTATTTGCGGACACGTCCTAGTGCAGGGGCCCGCCTCCTATTTTGCCTCAAACCGTAACAAGCAAAGTTGCAGTTTCCCGACGGGACCCTGGAATGCTCATGCCCCGCCCCACAAGAAGCAGCGCCTGACCTCCCTCCTCATGTTGACGGCCTTCATCTCGGCGGGCTCGCTCAGCGCCTGTGCCTCCTCTCCCAAACACACCGAAATCACTCCCATGCCGAACACCAAGCGGCAGGTGGTTGAACTCCTCAAGGCCATCGAGACCGGGGAAGGGGCGCCTGTCGCCGTCATCCACCCGGACAAGTACATCCAGCACAACCTGGGGGCCGAGGATGGCCGCGCTGGCTTCGGGGAAGCTCCTCCAGGCGCTCCCCAAGGACTCGGCCCGGGTGAACACGGCGCGAGTGTTCCAGGACGGCGACCTCGTCCTCGCCCATACCGACTACGACTTCTTCGGGCCCAAGGTGGGCTTCGACATCTTCCGCTTCGAGAACGGCATGATCGCCAAGCACTGGGACACGATCGAGACCCTGCCGCCCCAGAGCGAGTGGAAGAACCAGAACGGCAAGTTCTAGCGGCGGGCTGTCCCAATCCAGGGGAGGGCGCCTCTTGCTCCCGGGCGCCTTCTCTTCTCCATCCTGCCTCAAGCTGATTCCGCCTTGGCGGCGATCTGCTCCAACTGACCTGCCGCTGCCGTGAACCGCTGGAGGGCCACCTTCACCTGCTGCCCGTCCTCGGCCGTCAGCGGGCCTGTCACCGCCGCAAGTCCCTCCAGCGTGGTTCCAGCGGACTTCGTCAGGCCCGGCAGGTCCTTTCGCATCAGGGCCGCCACGGCCGAGGCGTCATCCAGGTCAGCACCTCATCCATCGTCTTCGCCAGACGTGAGACATTGGCCGCCAGATTTGCCACCGCCTCCGGGTCCTTCTCCAGCATCTGCGACAGCAGCGTCACGAACTTGGTGAGCTGCTCCGACAGCAGGTCCAGGCGCGGCGCGTCCACGCCTCGCAGGGCCTCGGACTCCGGCAGGGGGCTTCCGCGTTGCCTGGGTTCAACTCCAGATACGGCTCTCCCAGCAGGCCCACCGTTCCCACCGTCACCCGGGCATCCTTGCGCAGCGCACCCCGGGCCGCGGGTTCGACGGACAGGTCCATTCGGACGGGCAGGGGGATTTCCTGCGCTCCGGCAGTGGATGGATGGCATCCACCTTGCCCACCTGCACGCCTCCCAGCTTCACCGGAGCGCCCTGCACCCCGTTGCCCGTGTGCGCGAAATCCACTGCGGGCTTGGAGCCCCGGCCCAGCGTCAGCTCTCCCATCAACCAGCGCAACACCAGCACGCCCACCACCGACGCGAGCACCAGCGCTCCGACCTTCAACTCCAGCCGTTGCTCATCCATCCGTCGCACCCTCCATGAACGGCGCCGTCAGGGTCCGCAGCTCCGGGGCAGGGGCGGCCATCGGGCCCCAGCTGGAGCACGCGCAGGAGCAGGGGTGGCCCGTGCGAGACGCGGCGGGCGTGTACGGCGTCGCCTCCGGCCAGTTCCGAGCGATGTCCCCCCTTCGCGCGCGCTTCTACTCTGCGTGAGCGGTGAAGTGGGTGGGCCTGGGGCATGCCGCGTCCGAGCCCCTGGCCGCCGCAGGCTGTGACACTCCTCCTCGTATGAATCCTCGTAGACCGTGCTTTGACCGGAGCGCCCGCGCGAACGTATGATAGGACATGGAGAATTCGCCGGACTCCGCCAGTCGGGACCAGCCTTCCCCGGTGTCAGCTCCACCCGCCGCACGCCTGCTCTTCCGAGCGGAGGCGCTCGAGCACTACCGCAAGCGACAGCATGAGGTGGCTCTGCCTCGGTTCATCACCGGCGGGTATGCCGGGCTCCTGTGGCTCCTCGCGCTGGTGCTGATGGCGGGTACGGCGGGCGTCGTCTTCGCCCTGCGTGGGCTGTTTCTCTCCCGCTCTTGAAGGTGTGACGCATGGACGCGGCTCCCGGCAGACTGAAGCGCGCCTTGGCCCGGTTCACCGGACTCCTGGCGCGTCGGCGCGTGCCGGTGATGCTCCAGACGACCGGCACCGAGTGCGGCGCCGTCTGCCTTTCCATGGTGCTCGCATACCATGGCCGCAGGACGGAGATTGCCAGGCTGCGCGACCACTTCGGCGCGGGCCGCGACGGCGTCAAGGCCCGTACGATTGTCAGCGTCGCGCGCGAGTACGGCATGCAGGCCCGGGCCTTCTCCGTGGAGGTGCCTCGCTTCGCGGAGCTGCGCCTGCCGGCCATCGTCCACTGGGGTTTCAACCACTATGTGGTGGTGGAGCGCTTCTCGCCCCGCGGGGTGGACATCGTCGACCCGGCCTCAGGGCGGCAGACCATGTCGCTCCAGGAGTTCAGCAAGAGCTTCACGGGCATCGCGCTCACCTTCGAGCCGGGCCTGCACTTCGAGCGGCGGGGCTCGCTGCGCTCCTCCGGACGCGAGCTGCTGCGCTACCTGCTGCGCGCGCCCGGCGTGCGCGGCCTGCTCCTGCAGGTGCTCGCCGCCTCCGTGCTCCTGCAGGTGCTCGGCCTGGCCTTCCCCGTGCTCACCAAGGTGCTGGTGGACCGGGTGCTGCCCGGCCACTTGACGGGCCTCATGCCCCTGTTGGGCGCGGGTCTGGGGCTCGTCGTCCTCTCGCAGTTGGTGATGGGCTACCTGCGCTCCACGCTGCTCCTCTCCCTCCAGGGCCGCTTCGACTCGCAGGTGATGCTCGGGCTCTTCGAGCACCTGCTGCGCCTGCCACTGCGCTTCTTCCAGCAGCGCACCAGTGGGGATTTGCTCACGCGTCTGGGCAGCAGCGCCATCCTCCGGGAGCTGCTCACCCAGCAGACACTCTCCATCGTGCTCGATGGCGGGCTGGTGCTCGTCTACCTGGGCGTGCTGTTCGTCTCCGCGCCCACCTTCGGCTTCGTCGCCCTGGGCGCGGGGCTGGTGCAGGCGGCCATGCTGGTGGCCACCGCGCATCCCCTGCACCTGCTGATGCAGCGCCACCTGGCCGCCCACGCCGAAGCGCAGAGCTTCATCGTCCAGGTCCTCAAGGGCATCGCCACCATCAAGGCCTCCGGCGCCGAGGCGCTCTCTTTCGAGCACTGGTCCAACCTGTTCCTCAAGGACCTGACCGTGACGCTGCGGCGCAGCCACCTGTCCGCGCTCCTGCAGACGGGGCTCTCCGCGCTGCGCGCCTTCACACCGCTGGCGCTGATGTGGCTGGGCGCGCAGTGGGTGATGGAGGGCCGCATGAGCCTGGGAACCATGCTGGCCCTCAACGCCGTCGCGGCGGCATTTCTCGCGCCGCTCGCCTCACTTGTCGCCACTGGCCAGCAGCTGCAGCTCGCCGGCGCGCACATGGGCCGCATCCTCGACCTGGTGGAGGCCGAGCCCGAGGCCGCGCCGCCCGCGGAGACGTCCATGCCCCCGCTCACCGGCCGCATCGAGCTGCGGGGCGTGAGCTTCCGCCACGACGCGCGGGGCCCACTGGTGCTGGAGGGCATCTCCCTGTCCATCCAGGCGGGCCAGAAGGTGGCCATCGTGGGGCGCACCGGCTCCGGCAAGAGCACCCTGGCCATGCTGTTGCTGGGCCTCTACACCCTGTCCGAGGGTGAAATCCTCTTCGACGGCGTCCCGCTGGAGCGCATCAGCCGCGACTGGCTGCGCCGCCAGGTTGGCGTGGTGCTCCAGGAGCCCTTCCTCTTCGCGGCCTCCATCCGCCAGAACATCGCCCTCAATGACCCCACACTGCCGCTGGAGCAGGTCGTGGAGGCCTCGCGTCTGGCCGTCATCGACGAGGACATCCAGCGCATGCCCATGCGCTACGAGACGTGGCTGGGCGAGGGCGGCGGAGGGCTCTCCGGCGGGCAGCGCCAGCGCCTCTCGCTCGCGCGGGCCCTTGTGCACAAGCCCGCGCTGCTCCTGCTGGACGAGGCCACCAGCCACCTGGACACCGCCACCGAGGCCCGGGTGGACGCTCACCTCAGCGGGCTCGCCTGCACGCGCCTCGTCATCGCCCACCGGCTGAGCACCATCCGCAATGCGGACCTCATCCTCGTCATGGACGCTGGCCGCATCGTCGAGCAGGGGACCCATGACGTGCTGCTGGCGCGCGGCGGCCTCTATGCCTCGCTCGTTGGCGGGGACGGGGAGCGGCCCGGCCAGGACCAGCCCCGTCGGACGGCATCCTGAAAAGCAGAAAATTCCAC
Organism: Corallococcus exercitus; assembly: GCF_003611585.1. Lineage (GTDB taxonomy): Bacteria > Myxococcota > Myxococcia > Myxococcales > Myxococcaceae > Corallococcus > Corallococcus exercitus. The sequence continues at coordinate 4,333 of NZ_RAVW01000491.1, forward strand.
TGTTGGAATCTTTACTCTGGGTGGCAATTCCATTAAGCCTGCTAACTGCTCCCATGTCAGGTCCCTCTGCCTGGAAGCGGGTTGCTGTCTCGCTGTCCCATCTCCGCCGTGAAGAGGTCGCACATGTCGAACAAGGACATCATCGAGTATTGGAAGAACTCGGAGCACCGCCTCAACCTGACCGCCGAGGAGCGCGCCAAGCTGCCCGAGAACCCGGCCGGCCTGGTGGAGCTGACCGACGAGGCCCTCGATGACCTCATCTCCGGTGGCGTCGCCGAAGACGTCGAAGTCAGCTCGTGTGGCTGGGACAGCTGCAACTAGCTGGACGTGCAGTCACGAGCGGGCGGGCGGACCCCGGGTTCTCCCGCCTGTTCTGTTATGAGGAGGTCTCGTGGGCCCCTCCCTGATGGACTACCTCCGGCTCGCCAGGCCCCACCTGTCATTCCGCCTCATCTCTCCCGAGACGTTGGAGCACCTGGAGCAGCTGGCGCGCATGATGCCCGCGGTGTGCGCCTCCGGCTTCGAGTGCCGCCTTGGAGACACCGCGCCCCTGGCCGACTTCGGGGTGCGCTTCCTGCCGGGCGACGGCAGCCGGGCGGTGCTGGCCGGGCGGGAGGACGCGGGCTTCCAGTTTCCCGAGGTGCTGCGCGCCCACCCCGTCTACCAGCGGATGCGCCGTTTCGCGCAGCAGTGGGACACGCCGGGCACGCTGCTGAACGAGGAGATTGAGGACATCTTCTTCGAGTTCGACGTCGCCGGGCCGCTGCCGGAGGTGCCCGTCCCCTCCTTCTTCCTCGACTTCGAAAAGCCGGCCCGCCGCCGCCTGGAGACGATGGAGGAGGCGCTGGCGCTGCTGTGGGGCGAGCCCATGTCCCCCACGGTGCTCGCGCGGGTGAGGGCGTGCGCGGAGGCGCTCCCCGACGGCGCCCGGGTGTTCGCGGTGGGGGCCATGTTCTCGCGGCGCTTTGACGGCGTGCGGCTGTGCTTCCGCGGGCTGCGGCCAGAGGCGATTCCGGATTACCTGGCGCGCGTGGGCTGGCCCGGAGAGCCCGCCGTGCTCGCGGCCCTCATCGCCCAGGTGAGTGACCGCTCCGAGCGCCTGGCCCTGTGCATCGACGTGAGCGCGTCCGTGCTGCCCCGGGTGGGCGTCGAGTGCCAGATGGCGGAGGGCATGGAGGCCGAGACGGAACGCTGGACGCTGCTGCTGGAGCGGCTGGTGGAGCGGGGGCTGTGTCTGCCGGCCAAGCGCGATGCGCTGCTGGACTGGCTCGGGCACACCCACTCCCGCGCCCACCCGGAACTCTTCCCGGAGGCGCTGCTCGCGTTGGGACGCACGCTCGACCCAGAGGCAGTGGCGACCTTCGTGCGCCGCATCAGCCACATCAAGCTCGTCCACACGCCGGGCCAGCCCCCGGAGGCCAAGGCGTACCTGGGTTTCCTGCAGGCCTGGGTGGTCCGAGACGCGGCGAAGAAGAAGTTCTCCTTCGGAGACCTGGGACGGCTGCGGAAGGCCGTCAGAAGGTGATGCATGTCCGCTGACCTGGCGTGGTGGAGAGCGCTCACCCTGGCCGAGCGCGTGGCCGCAGTGCGAGCCCATGCCGGGGATGCGGCGGTGGATGCCGAGCGGGCGGAGCGGCGGCTGCGGCGCTGGCTGGAGCAGAAGTCCTTCCGGGGCAAGGGCAGCTTCGCGCGGCGGCTGGAAGCGGAGGACGTGCGGGAGGCAGAGCTGCTGCGGCTGCTGGGCGAGCCCCTGGAGGCCCTGGCCGCGCGCCATCCCATCCTCCCCCCGTGGGGGGGGCGGGTGCGGGAGGCGCTGGCGGGCCCGGACCTCCCGCCACCCACCGTGCTGGAGGACAGCGCCCAGGGGCAGTCCCTGGCGGGCTTCGCCGCGCTGGCCGGGCCCCTCATGGCCCAGGCGCGGGCCCGGCTGCTCGCGGAGGCGGAGCGGCTGGCGCGGGAGCCCAGCGGCGCGCCGTTCGAGCCGGAGCGGATGGTGGCGCTGTGCGCCGCGAGTCTCCCGGGCCGCCTGCAGGGGGTGCTGAGCCGCACGCTGCTGCTGGAACTCAACGTGGCGCGCCTGCAGGGGCACCTTGAGGGCGAGACGGGCGAGGAGCGCTACCGCAGCTTCGTGCAGCGCCTGTGCCAGCGGGAAGTGGCGGAGGCGCTGCTGCGCGAGTACCCGGTGCTGGCGCGCCAGCTCACGCTCACCGTGAGCGGCTGGGAGGAGGCGCACCTGGAGCTGCTGCGGCGGCTGTGCGAGGACCAGGAGGCGCTGCGCCGTGCGTTCAGCCCCGAGGGGGCGATGGGAGGGGTGGAGGCGCTGGAG
>NZ_RAVW01000492.1 GCF_003611585.1 Corallococcus exercitus
GCCTTCGGGGCCTCCGTCTTCTGGGGGGCCGGGGCCGAGGGAGCGCTCCCCGTGGCCTTCTCACCCTTGGCGCCGAGGTAGCCGATGGGCGAACCCACCGTGGCGACCTCGCCCTCGGGCACGGCGATCTGGATGAGGTAGCCGTCGTCGAAGGCTTCCACCTCGAGGTTGGACTTGTCCGTCTCCACCTCGGCGATGGCGTCTCCGGAGGAGATTTTGTCTCCCACCTTCTTCAGCCACTTGACGATCTTCCCCTCCTTCATCGTCGGGGACAGGCTGGGCATCTGAATGGGCGTCGCCATACGCGTTCAGGCTCCCTCGCGGTACAGCACCTTCTTGATGGCGGCGATGATCTTGGGCGCGTCCGGTTGGGTCGCGTTCTCCAGGTTCGCCGCATAGGACATGTTCACATCCAACCCGGTGACGCGCACGACGGGCGCGTCCAGGTCGTCGAACGCCTGGGACTGGATGAGGTCCACCACGGACGCGCCGACACCGGCCAGCGCCCAGCCCTCCTCGCAGATGACGGCGCGGTTCGTCTTGCGCACGCTCGCGAGGATGGCCTCCTCGTCCAGGGGGCGCAGGGTGCGCAGGTCCAGCACCTCCACGCTGATGCCTTCCTTCGCCAGGGCCTCCGCGGCCTCCATGCAGAAGTAGTACATCCGGCTCCAGGTGATGAGCGTGACGTCCGTGCCCTCACGCTTCACGTCCGCCTTGCCCAGGGGGACGATGTGCTCGCCCTCCGGCACCTCGCCCTTGATGGCGTAGAGGCGCTCGCCCTCGAACATGACCACCGGGTTCTCGTCCCGGATGGCGCTCTTGAGCATGCCCTTGGCGTCCGCCGGGGTCGCCGGGGCAATCACCTTCAGGCCAGGGAAGTGCGCGTAGTTGGCCTCCAGCGCCTGGCTGTGCTGGCTGGAGAGCCGGCCGCCCGCGCCGCCCGGGCCGCGGAACACGATGGGGCAGCGCAGCTGGCCGCCGCTCATGTGGCGCAGCTTGGCCGCGTTGTTGACGATCTGGTCCATCGCCAGGATGGCGAAGTTCCAGGTCATCATCTCCACCACGGGGCGCAGGCCCACCGCGGCGGCGCCCACGGAGAGGCCGGTGAAGCCCAACTCGCTGATGGGCGCGTCGATGATGCGCGCGCTCCCGAACTTGTCCAGCAGGCCCTGGGACACCTTGAACGCGCCGTTGTAGCGGCCCACTTCCTCGCCAATGAGGAACACATTGGCGTCGCGCTCCATCTCCTCGGCGAGCGCCTGGTTCAACGCTTCGCGATACATCAACTCGGGCATCGTCGGCTCCGAACTCGAATCTCGAAAGGGTAGTGGCTTGGGGGAGGCGTGAGCGCTAGCGGCTCAGGCCCGCCTTCTTGTCCGCCTGCTCGGCCTCGGCGCGGGGCTCCAGGTCCCACGTCACCTTCAGCTCCTGGCCCGACGGGTACTTCGGCCAGTTGGTGACCTTCACGCCCAGCACGCGCTCGCGCGGGCGCACGTCCTCCTCGCCCGGCTCCACGATGGTGTCGCGCCACAGCTCGTCCACGCTGGGCTCGGGCGACTCGTCGGCGAACTTCACCGCCGCGTCCACCGCGCGCTTCTCCTCCTCCTCGATGGCCTCGAAGTCCGCGTCGGTGAGCTTGAAGCCCTGCTTCATCGCGAACTCGCGCAGCTTCGGGATGGGGTCGTTCTTGCGCTCGTCCTCCACCTCCTGCTTGGTGCGGTAGTTCGCCGGGTCCGCCATCGAGTGGCCGCGGAAGCGGTACGTGTTCGCCTCCATCAGCACGGGGCCCTTGCCCGCGCGGCAGTACTCGGCGGCGTCCTTCACCGCCTCGTACATCTTGAGGACGTCCATGCCGTCCACCGCTTCACCGCGCATGCCGTACGCGGAGGCGCGCTTGTGGATCTCCGGCACCGCGGACGTGCGCGCGATGGCCGTGCCCATGCCGTAGCGGTTGTTCTCGCAGATGTAGATGACCGGCAGCTTCCACTTCTGCGCCATGTTGAAGGTTTCGTGGAAGGCGCCCTGGTTGGCGGCCGCGTCGCCGAAGAAGCACACCGTGACGCGGTCTTCGTTGCGGTAGCGGCTGGCGAAGGCCATGCCCGCCGCGAGCGGAATCTGCCCGCCGACGATGCCGTAGCCGCCGTAGAAGTGGTGCTCGATGTCGAAGATGTGCATCGAGCCGCCCTTGCCCTTGCTGTAGCCGGAGCCCCGGCCGAACAGCTCCGCCATGATCATCCCGGCGTCGCTGCCACGGGCCAGCGGCTGGCCGTGGTCGCGGTAGGCGGACAGCATGTAGTCGTCCGGACGGATGGCCTCGTTGCAGCCCACCGCCACGGCTTCCTGGCCGATGTAGAGGTGGCAGAAGCCGGCGATCTTCCCCAGCGTGTACTGCTGGCCGGCCCGCTCCTCGAAGCGGCGCAGGAGGTACATCTTCCGGTACATCGTCAACAACAGGTCCTTCGAGTACGCGCTGGCCACCGCGGCATGCCTCCGTCTGGGCCGCCCCTGGGGACCCGAGGGGGAAAGGGCGGCGAACGCCGTGCGCCTCTTAGCGCGCGGCCAAGGGACTTCCAAAGCCTTTCAGAAACGTCCTCTACCCCGCCTTTCTTTCAGGCGCGGTGCGTCACGTCCTCCATCGAGAAATGGGGAACAGACACGATGCCATCCATCAGTTCCACGGCCCGTCCCGAGTGGTCCGTGGCCAGGTGGATGACCGTCGCCTCCGGGAAGCGGTGGCGGTAGTCATTGGCGTGCGTGGGTTCATTGTCGAACGCCGCCACCACGGTGCCCATGCGGCCCAGGCGCGCGTGCGCCTCGCGCTTGAACGCGTCGTCGTTCTCCGCGAGCGTGGGCTTCATGACGAGGTGCACGCGCCCCTCCGGCCCCGGGGGCGTCACCATCCCGCAGCGCGCGAGGCACGCGACGGTGCCCTCGCGCATCGCCTCATGGCGGCCGGTGAGGTAGACGACCTGCGCGCCCGTGTCGGCCACCGCCTGGGTGAAGGCCGCCGCCCCGTCAATCGCCTCGTCGGAGACGCAGTAGGCGCTGGTGAAGAAGCGCTCCTGCCAGAAGGCGCGCGCGTCCGCGTAGCGCTGCTCCACTTCCGCGTCCGCCATGCCGCACGCCCGCATGGCGGCGCGCATGTCCCAGCCGGTGTCCCAGTGGCGGGGCTCGCACGCGGAGAGCAGGCCCAGCGAGCGGGCGTCGCCGTACTCACGGAGGATGCGCGCCTGGCGGGGGCGGTTGTCGAAGAGGGTGGAATCCAGGTCGAACGCCAGGACGGCCTGGGGGCCGAGCGAGCGGGCCTTCTCCAGGATGCCCTTCAGCGTGTCGCGCCAGTCCGGCCGCACGCGTTGCTTGAGGTCTTCAAAAGCCATGGACGCCGGAAGATACATGTCCCCGGCGCGGGGCTGGCCATCAAATCACGCGCGTGCGCGCAGCGCGGCCGGCTGGACGGGCTCCGACCCCGCGGGCTCCTGGGCCCCCGCAGGCGCCGTCGCCGGAGCGTCCGGGGCCCGGAGGAAGTTCTGCATGCGCTGGATGCCGTTGCGGTCCAGCACCAGGCGCACCAGTTGCGCGGACTCCTTGCGCACGCCCGCCTCCATGACCGTGAAGCGGAACACCAGGTCCACCGGGTAGCGCTTCGCGCCCCGAATATGGCCCACGGAGAAGTCCCCCAGGTCCACGTACTCCAGCGCGAACTCCGGCTCGTCCATGTCGCGCAGGAAGCGCCCCACGTTCAGCCGCAGGATGTCCGTCACGCCGGTGAGGCCGCGCTCGGAGCGGGGCAGCAGGCGCGCGTCCAGCACGATGCGCTTCTGGTAGCGGATGACGGCCTCCGACAGCTCCCCCTGCGACACGGTGAGGAAGTCGTCGTGCTGCCGCAAGGACGACACCGCCTGCGGCACCTTCACCGCCGCGCCGTAGTCCACGCGCTCCTCGCAGATGCCGATGGCGCGCGCCGTGACGGGGTCCACCAGGTCCGTGGTGCGGTCGTAGAGGTGCGTGGCGGCCACGCGGCTGAACATGCGCCGCAGGCCTTCCTTGATGCGGTCCTTCATCATGTAGCCGACCACGGCCACCAGGAAGAAGTTGAGGCTCACCTGGGTGAAGCGGACCTGTGCCCAGAGCGCCACCGACGTGGCGAACGCCATGGCCACGCCCGCCGCGATGGCGAAGAGCACCTCCTCCCAGCCCTGCCGCCGCTGACGCCGGCGCGAGGACAGGAAGAGCACGTTCATGCAGAACTTCTTCAGGAAGCCCAGCCGCTGCATGTACTCCTCGTTGTCCCCCGTGGGGCTCAACACGGAGCGCAGCCGGTGCTCCTTGCGGTAGGACTCCTCGCGCAGCACCGCCTCCATCAGCCCCTTGCGCAGGGGCAGCCACGGCCCCGTGCGCGGCAGCGCGTCCATGTCCGCCACCGCGCGGCGGAAGAACTGCTCCACCAGCAGGCTCACGTACTCGTCCACCAGCCGCAGCGACGCGCGCGTCTTCTCCTGGAGCTTCGCCTCGCCGGTGGCGCGCAGCCACGCGCGGAAGCGCTCCAGCACCACGGGCACGGACTCTCCCGCCTGCCGCACCACCGACTCCAGGTCCACCCTTCCCGCCTCGCCGGTCTTGGCGTCACAGCGCGTCTCCACCGTGGTGGCGAACCGGCGCAGCGCGCCGCGCAGCACGCACGAGAAGAGCTTCGCCTGGTAGACGACGTCCGCCTCCGGAGCCAGGCCCGTGCGCTGCCACGCCTCCAGCTTCACCAGCGGCGAGCCCTCCGACGACAGGAGCTCCTCCAGCCCCATCACCGGCGTCTTGAAGCGCACGTAGTTGTGGATGTCCGCGTAGAAGTCCGCGCGCGGGTACGTCTCCGCGTCGATGTTCAGGCTCGACGGCAGGAAGAGGTAGGCCTCCACCAGATAGCGCGTCTCGTCCGCGCCCGTGGGCTGGTACTCGAGCTTGATCTCGAACTGCTTGCGATCGTGGACGTCGAACCGGCTGTGGAGCGCTTCGGGGGCCTGGGACACAAACTCCAGTCTATGTCACAGGCCTGTCACACGGGAGCCACCCCCACCCAAGTACAGGGGAGCGTCCGGGGTGGCACACCCGGAGCGCTCCCGTGGAGCCTCAACCGTTGGTGCCCGTACGAGACGACGCGCCCGGCACGGCGCCCGGGATGACGTCGCCCACCGGCAGGGGCGCGGCCCTGGGCTGGGGCTTCGCGTTCCACACCCGCGACGCCAGCACCAGCCCCAGGACGGCCAGGGGCAGCATGGCCACGGGCCACGGCTTCCAGTTGGCCGGGTCCTTCATGGCGTCGCCCGTGGGCAGGATCTTCCCGTAGATGAGCGCGTGGATGGCGGTGCCCGCGTAGACCGCGCCGTCGATGATGCCCACCACGATGCCCGCGTTCTTCTTGCCGCCGAAGTCCATGGTGGCCGTGCCGGACAGCATGCCGTGCACGCCGATGACGCACAGGGACATGAACACCACGGACCAGCCGGCCCCGGCCGTCCCCAGCAAGAACACCGCGCCCACGGCGCCCAGGAGCAGGCCCGCGTAGAGCACCGTGGAGACGGGGCCCCGGCGCGAGTCGAAGATGCGGTCGCTGATGACGCCCGCGAACATGCCGCCCAGGATGCCCGCGACGCACGACAGCATGCCCCAGTTGGAGGCCACGAAGCCGCCGGACTCGCCCACCGCCTTGGCGTACTTGGGGAACCACTGCATCACCGCGTTGCGCAGGAAGCCGCTGCAGAACTCCACGCCCAGGATGATGAGGATGACGCGGTTGCTGAGCAGCTTGCCGAAGAGCTGCGGCACGCTGAGCGCCGGACCTGTCTCCCCGCTGGACGCATCCGCCGTGTCGAAGTCCGGGTGGCCCGTCTGGGACGGCGTGTCGCGGATGACGAAGAAGTCCAGCACCAGGAAGCCCAGGAGCAGCGCCGCGGGCACGAAGAACACCCACCACACCGGCGCCGCGTCCGCGATGAAGCGGCACCAGTCGAACGCGAAGTACAGGCCCAGCGAGATGAGGATGCCGAACACGCCGCCCAGCTGGCCGCGCTCCCGCACGTGGAACCACGACGCGTTCACCTTGACGATGGAGACCGCGCCGAAGCTCTGGAAGTACATGTTCACGCTGTAGAGGAACGCGAGCCACGCCACCACGCCGCCCGGTGGGGCCCAGCCATTCTTCAGCACCGCGTACACCAGCCCGCCCATGGCGATGTTCGCCGCCGCGCTTCCGCCCGCGGACAGGAGGATGGTGAAGCGGCCGCCCAGCTTGTCCGTCAGCGGGCCGTTGAGGAGGAAGGCCACGCCGTACGTGAGCGTCCCCCAGAAGAAGATGGTGGCGAAGTCCGCGTTGGACGTCTGGGCGCCCATGGCGCTGGTCGCCACGTTGACGTTGTAGCGCCCCATGTAGAGGAACGCGTACGTCAGGCCCAGCGGGAACCAGTTGAAGAAGCGGCGGCGGCGGAACGCATCGCTGTGCCCCAGCTCCACCTTCGGGAGCCGCGAGAGCACCAGGCCAATGGCCCCGAGCAGGATGACGATGGGCAACAGCTGGGCCAGCCACGGGGGCAGCGACGACATGCGACGAACCTCGCCTGGAGGAGGAGACGGACGGGGCCCCACCCTACCCCTGTCTCTTATA
>NZ_RAVW01000493.1 GCF_003611585.1 Corallococcus exercitus
GTGGGACGGGTGGGGGCACCAACACCGGCAAGTCCCTGGGGCCGGGCCTGGGCTTTTCGAAGGATGACCCGACGGGGCAGGCCTTCACGCTGCCGGCGGGGCTGACGCTGGAGAGCCCCATCATCGCCTGGTCGCCGGAGAACCCGGTGGACTGCGACGAGAAGTACTCGGACGAGGCCAAGGGCACCGGCGAGGAGGTGCGGGTGTGCCTCATCTTCCGCAACACCACGAACGCGCCCATCACCGTGACGCTGCCGCCGGGGACCGTCCTCGTGGCGACCAACGACGACGTGCAGAACGGCATCACGGTGCAGACCATCACCATCGAGGTGCCGCCGGGCGAGCGCTACTTCGCCCCGATGTTCGCCTACTGCGCCAACCAGGACCGCTCCACGACGGGCCTGGGCGACCGGTACGTGCTGGGGCCCACCGTCCAGTACAAGGACTTCCAGGACATGTTCTCCCTGCTGGCGGGCAAGAAGCTCTCGCGTGAAGCCGCCGGTCACGTCCAGGGAGTGGTCCACCACGTGTCCCAGGGCGAGGGGCTGTCCGCCGCCGACCGCGCCCTCCTGCAGGGCCTGTAGCCCCGCACCGAGGCCTTCCGTCCGGCGGGCTCACTTCCGCCGGGCGATCTCCTGGATGAGCGCCACGTAGCGGCGCTGCTGGGGGTTCAGCTTGAAGGCCTTGCGGAGGGCGTCCTCCGCGAGCGCCCACTGGCCCTCGCCGCGGGCCACGTCGCCCAGGAAGGCCCAGCCCTCCTCCAGGCCGGGCTCCTGGCGCACCAGCTCCTGGAGCTCCTGGAGCGCGAGCCGGCCGTGCGCCTCCGGCTTCATCAGGTAACGCGCCCAGGCGCGGTGGGCCTGGTGCAGCGGCCGCGGGTCGATGTCGCAGGCGTATTCGAAGTACTCGAAGGCGCCCGCGAAGTTGCGCGCCTCCAGGCGCCGCTTGCCCTCGTCGAACTGGGTGGTGGCGTCCAGCAGGTCCGTGCGGATGCGGAACTGCTCCGCGGTGGAGGGCCGGCCGGTGCTGCTGCGCGCCTTCTCCCGCTGGGCCTGCCGGCGCTTCTTCCACAGCGCGTTCTGCTCCGGCTCCGACAGCGCGCCGTAGGCCCGCGCGTACGCGGCCAGCATCCCTTCCGCCTTCTCCTTCAGCTCCGCGGTGTGGAAGCGCAGCGGGGCGAAGCGGTCCGCGGCGGCGAGGAACGCCTTGCGCAGCGCTACCGGCTGCACGTCCTCCGGAACGTCCAGGAGCGCGAACGGATCCAGGCTGCGGTGGTTGAGGAACGCGCCCACCAGCGCGTTGCGCGCGGCCTCGTCCTCGTCCGCGAAGGGCGTGCCCGAGGGGGCCTGCGACGGCACGGGCACCGGCGTGGGGACGGGCTCTGGCACGTGGGCGGGAACGGCCGGGGCCTTCTGGGCCAGCTCCTGGGTCCGCGCGTCCACGTCCTCCACGAAGCCCGCCACGCCCAGCAGGCACAGCGCGTAGAGCCGGCGCAGCACGGCGTCCATGTCGAAGCCGGTGCGCTCCAGCAGCTCGTTGAAGGTGGGCCGCTGGCGCAGGGCCTGGAACAGGCGCGCGTCCTTGGAGGACAGCTTGGGGGCGGACTCCACGCCGGGCATCTGTCCGAAGCGGCGCTCGTCGGTGAAGGTGAAGTGCGTGGCGACGGTGTCGAAGGGCAGCTGCGTGGAGACGCCGGTGAGGATGAGCTGCGCGGTGTTGGCGCGCACGGTGGCGTCCGGGTTCTCCACGTCCGCGATGAGGCGGTACTTCGCGTCCGTCCAGCGGAAGCAGTCCAGCAGCTTGTGCGCCAGGTTCGCCTGGAGCTGCTTGTAGAGGTCGAAGGGGCTGATGAGCCCCTTCTGCACGAGCAGCGCGCCCAGCTGCAGGCCCGAGGACACGCTCTCCGCCAGGGCCTTCTGGTAGTCCGCCTCCGACAGGCGGCCCTTCTCCACCAGGTACTTGCCCAGCGTCTCGTGCAGGAGGTTGGAGTTGCACGCCACCGGCGCGCCGTCCTCGAAGGTGATGCGCTTCTCGCGCTGGCGCACCTTGAGCTCCAGCGTGCAGGTGCGCTCCTCCACCATCAGCGCGTGCAAGAGCAGCGGGAAGGGCGTGTCCGCCAGCAGGCCCTCGCGCTGGCGCAGCACCTGGGACGGCGGGGGGAACATGCGCGGAAAGCCTACTACTCCGCGTCGTCGCCGCCCATGTCGTCCGCGGCGTAGGGCTCGTCGTAGTAGGTGCCGTAGGGGCCGGCGGTGTCGTGCGTGGGCAGGTAGCGGGTCAGGTACGCCCCCACGCCCATCATCACCAGGGCCACGGCGGCGTACGTGAGCGGGCGGGACGGGCGCGCCCGGTAGGCCCACCAGCGGTCGCGGCGCTTCTGGAAGCGGGGGGCGATGGCGTACTCGCGCCAGGCGGCGTCGCGGGCCTCCTTCGCCTCCACGTCCAGCCCCTGCTTGTCCAGCGCGCGCGACAGGAGCACGCGGCCCTCCACGGAGCCCTGGCGCACCTGGAGGAAGCGCTCCAGGGCCTCGCGCGCGCCCTTGAAGTCGCCGCGCTGGAGGCGGAAGCGGCCGCGCTCCAGGTCGATGGAGCCCTGCCGGTAGTCGGCGTCCAGGCGCTCGGCCTCGGTGAGCAGCAGCTCGCCCCGGGGTGCGTCGCCCGCGCCCAGGTAGGCCACGCCCAGCAGGTAGAGGGTGTCCACGTCGTCGTCGCCCGCGTCCAGGTTGGGGCGCAGGAGGTCCACCGCCTCCTGGTAGCGCTTCTGGCCCACGCGGATGTCCGCCAGCTCCGCGCGGGCGCGGCGGTCGTGGGTGTTGGTGAGGATGGTGCCCGCGAGCTCGCCCGCGCGCTGCCATCGCTTGAAGGCGCGCAGGGGGCTGGGGAACAGCTGGAGCGTGAAGCGGTCCGCCGCGAACATCAGCACGGCCAGCAGCGCCAGCGACAGCAGCGGGCTGCCCGTCAGCATCGTGAGGCCCATCCACAAGAACCACTTGGTCAGCACGGTCGCATCATCCTTCCTGGAAACGCCTACAGCAGCCGCGCGCAGATGGCGCTGTGCACGTCCGCCCCCCGCTCCGTCAGGGCCAGCCTGCGGCCGTGGCGGGTGGCGAAGCCGTGGGCCACCAGCCGCTCCACCTCCGCGCGCCGGGGCTCCACGGGCTGGCCGTATCGCTCACAGACGGCCTCCCAGTCCACCCCCGACACCAGGCGCAGGCCCATGCTCAGCCGCTCGGCGAAGAGCTCCTCGGGGCCCAGGTCCTCGCGGCTGGCCTCCGGGAGCCTCCCCTCCTCCACCGTGCGCAGGTAGGCCTCCGGGCTCCGGAGGTTCACGTAGCGGTGGGCCTGGGGGGACAGCAGCATGCCGGTGGCGCCCACGCCCAGCGCCAGGTACTCGCCGCCGGTCCAGTACAGCGCGTTGTGCCGGGAGCTGAGGCCTTCGCGCGCGTGGTTGGACACCTCGTAGCGGGCGAGGCCGTGGGCGCCGTACACGTCGCGCACCACGCGGGCCATGGCCACCACGTCGTCGTCCTCCGGCAGGGAGAGTTCGCCGCGCTCCAGCTGCTTGGACAGCGGCGTGGACTCCGCCAGCACCTCGCGCTCCACCGTCAGCGCGTAGGTGGACAGGTGCTCCGGCTCCAGCGCCACCGCGCGGCGCGCGTCCGCCTCCACCTGCGCGAGCGTCTGGCCGTGCACGCCGTAGATGAAGTCCAGCGCCACCACGGGGAAGCCCGCCTTGCGCGCCGCCGCCACCGCGCCGTCCACCATGGCCGCGTCGTGCGCGCGGCCCAGCGCCTTCAGCGTCTCCGGCTGGAAGGACTGCACGCCCAGGGACAATCGGTTGATGCCCGCGGCGCGGTAGCCGGCGAAGCGCTCCGCGTCCGCGCGCTCCGGGTTGCCCTCCAGCGAGACCTCCAGACCGGGGGCGAGCGACAGGCGCGCGGCGATGCCCTCCAGCACGCGGGCCACGTAGCGGGGGTGCCACAGGGACGGCGTGCCGCCGCCCAGGAAGAGGGACTCCAGCGGCTTCGTGCGCAGCGAGGGATCCGCGGCGAGGCGCGCGTCCAGCTCCGCCAGCACCGCGTTGGCGTAGCGCTCCTCCGGCACCTGGCGCGCCACCGCCACCGCGAAGTCGCAGTAGGGGCACTTGGCCAGGCAGTAGGGGAAGTGCAGGTAGAGCCCGAAGCGGGCTGCCTGCATGCCCGTCAGGGGGTCCGTGGGCGCGGCGAAGGACATGGAGGTCCAACCTCTACTTCAGGGCCTTCAATTGCGCTTCCAGCCGCGCCACCTTCGCCTTGGTGCTGGCAGCCGATTCGAGCGCTGCCTCGGCCGCCATCAGCTTGCGCTTCATGGAGGCCACGTCCGCCTTGAGCTGATCGCGTTCGGCGACCACGTCCGCGGACGCACCCGCGCCCGAAGCAGGGGTCGCCGCGAGCTTCGCTTCGAGCGCCTGACGGGCGGCCTGCTCGGCCTTGAGCGAGGCCTGCGCCTGGGCGAGCTTCGCCTCCAGCGCGGCCGTCGCCGCATCCCCGGCCTGCGCGTCGGCTCCGCCAGATTTCGCCTGCTCCGCTTCGAGCGCGGCGCGGAGTTCCTCGAGCTGTGCCTCCAGCGCCGCCTTCACGCCCTGCTCCTCCAGGAGCGTGACGTCGGACTGCGCAAGCTTCGCCTCCAGCGCGGCCCGCTCCGCCTGCTCCGCTTCGAGCGCGGCACCGGACTGCGCGAGCTTCGCCTCCAGCAACGCCTTCGCGGCCTGCTCCGACTGGAGCGTGGCTCCGGACTGCGCGAGCTTCGCCTCCAGCGCGGCCTTCGCGGCGTCCAGGTCCTTCACGCGGGCTGCCTGGGCCTCGGCGATGCGCCGCTTGGACTCGGAGGCCTCCAGCGCGCCCTCCACCATCTTCACGCGCTGCTGGAGCCGGTCCACCTTGTCCGCTTCCGCGCGGGCGGCCTCCAACTGCTCGTTGAGCGCGGCCAGCTCCTCGCGCTGACCTTCATGTCCGGAGCTCAGCGCCTCGGCGCGGCCCTCGGCCTCGGCGATCGCCAGCCGCGCGTCCGCGGCCTCGGCTTCCACCGCCTCGCGGCGGGCGCGCTCCAGCGACAGCTCCTCCTGGGCCTTGGCGACCAGGGCCTGCTGGCGCTGCAATTCCGCCTCGCGCTGGCCGGCGGCCGTCTCCAGCATGGACACGCGCGCGGAGTAGCCCACGCGCTCCGCCTGCGTGGTGGCGAGCTTGCGCTCCACGGCGGCGAGCTGCTGCTGGTGCTCCTCACGCTCGGTCTGCACGGCCGCGGCCTGGGCGGTGAGCTCCGCGAGCTGGGCCTCCAGCGCGGCCACCTTCGCCTCGGCCGCGTGCACCCGGCCCTCGGCCTCGTGCACCGCCTCGCCGAGCGCCGCCGCGTCCGACTCCATCCGGTCGCGCAGCGAGACCTGTTCGACCTCCGTGGCCTCCAGCACCTCGCGCAGCGAGGCCAGCTCCGACTCGGCCATGCGCGCGCGGACTTCCGCGGCCTCGACCTCGGCGCGAGCGGCTTCGCGCGCCTGGGCCACTTCGGCCTCCAGCTCGCGCACGCGCGCCTGGAGCCGGGCGGCCTCCGCGGCACGGCCCTCCAGGGCACTTCGGAGCGAGGGCAGCTCCGCGGCCTCCGCCGTGCGCGCGGTGAGCGCGGCGCGCAGGCCCACCGCGTCCGCGTCCTTCAGCGCGAGCGTGCGCTCCAGCTCCGTCACCTGCGTCTGGAGCGTCTTGAGCCCGTCCTCCACCACCGCGAGCTGCCGGCGCGCGGCATCCCGCTCGCCCTCCAGCCCCTTCGCGTGGGCGTGCGCCTCCTCCAGCGAGCTGCGCGACCAGTCGCTCTCGCTCTCCAGGGCGCCCATCGCGCCCTTCGCCTCCGCGAGCGCCGTCTCCAGCTGGCTGATGGCCAGGGCCTGCGAGTCGCGCTCGGCGGTCAGCCGCTCCACGTCCGCGAGCACCGACTGGTACTGCTCCTGGACCGCCTCCAGCGCGCCCTGCGCCTCGGACTTGCCGGAGGCCAGCTCCGCCACGCGGTCCTGCGCGAGCCCCAGCGCCTCCTTCGCGCCGACCAGCTCCTCCGCCATCGCCCCGCGCGACTCGCGTTCGGCGTGGAGCTCCTCCGTCAGCCGGGGGACCTCCGACTCCACCTCCGCCAGCGCGCGAGAGAGGTCCTTGCGGTCCGCCTCCGACGCGGCGAGTTCCGCCTCCAGCGAGTCGATCTTCGCCTGGGCCAGCTGCAGCCGCTGCTCGTCCTGCGGCGACCGCGCCGGAGCGCCCGCGCCGCCGCCTTCCTTGCGCGCCTTCTCCAGCGCGGCCTTCAGCTGCGTCACCTCGCCCTCGCGCTCGGCGTACAGCGCGCGCGCCCGGGCCAGGGTCTCCGTCTTCTGCTTCAGGATGCCCCGGAAGAACTCCAGCTTGTCCTCCGGCGAGCCCCCCATGGGCAGCCGGGGCTCGGCGGGCTCCGCGAAGGGGTCTCCCTTGCCGGGGCTGCGCGCCGCGGCCGCCGGGGAGGGCGGCGTGGTCGTGGGCAACCCGCCACCACCGATGGGCGCGGGGGTCGCTGGAACCCGGGCGGCCGGAGCGGCGGCGGGCCTGGCGGCCGGGTCAGCGGGCAAGCCTGCGGCGGGCCGGCGG
>NZ_RAVW01000494.1 GCF_003611585.1 Corallococcus exercitus
GACCCGGGCCGCCGAGGCGACGCTCGTCGCGGTAGGCACGCTGGGCTGGGACGCGGCTTCGCGATGGGAAGCGCAGGGCGCGGGAGAGGTGGCCCGCGTGCTGCTGCTCAACGCGATGCTGCCCGAGCCTACAGCGGCGGGACGGGGTGCGCTGGTGGGCGCGGCCGGGCGCGTGCTGTCGTCCGTGGAGACCGCGCGACTCGTGTTCTCGCGCGATGCCAGCGCGGCCGAAGTGGTGCGGACGCGGCTGGTCGCGGCGGGACCGCGATAGCGCAGGGGGCTGTAGTCGAGGTGGCGCGTCGGGGCTCGCGCTTGTCCCGCGTCTGCGTTACAGCGGGCGTGGGAGGCGGATGACGGTGGCTGAGACGCGGGTGCCTTTGACGGTGATCGCTGGGCCCACGGCGTCGGGGAAGACGGCGCTGGCCATCGACTGGGCTCGCGCCGCGGGCGGGGAGATCGTCAGCGCGGACTCGCAGCAGGTGTACCGCGCCTTCGACATCGGCACCGCCAAGCCTTCCGCCGAGGAGCGGGCCGCCGTGCCGCACCACCTGGTCTCCTGCGTGGATCCGCTGGAGACCTTCTCCGCCGCCGAATACCAACGCCGCGCCGACGCGGCCATCGCGGACATCGCCTCCCGGGGCCGGCCCGTGTTCGTCGTCGGCGGCACCGGCCTGTACCTGCGCGTCCTGCTGCACGGCGTGGTGGACGCACCCGGGGCCCTGCCTTCGCTGCGCGCGGAGCTGGAGGCGCTCGCGGCGGAGCAGGGGAGGGAGGCCGTGCACCGCCGGCTGGCCTCGGTGGATCCGGAGACCGCGGCGAAGCTGCCCACCCAGGACCTGGTGCGCGTCGTCCGCGCGCTGGAGATCCATGCGCAGACGGGCGTCCCCGCCTCGGAGTTCCGCCGCGCGCATGCCTTCGCGCCGGACCGCTATCCCTTCCAGCTGTACGTGCTCGACCCGCCGCGCGAGGCCCTCTACGCGGCCATCAACGCGCGCACGGAGGCGCTGTTCTCACGCGGCCTCGTGGAGGAGACGCGGGCCCTCTTGGAACAGGGCTACGCGGACGCGGCCCCCATGCGCAGCGTCGGCTACGTGCAGGCCCGCGCCGTGGTGGAGGGCCGGATGACTCGCGAAGAGGCCATCGCCGACACCGCGCAGGAAACCCGGCGCTACGCCAAGCGGCAACTCACCTGGTTCCGCAAGGAGCCCGGCGCGGTGTTCCTCCCGCCTCCGTACGCCCGCCCCACCCGTTGAGCGGGATGGGCCACTCCGGCCCCTGCTCGCCGCTTTGCCTCATTCGCTGGGGGACGTGGATTGTTCGCACCCGGCGCCGCTCCCATCTTCCACGAGGAAACGCTTCCCCCACGTCCACTCCCGGACCGACAGGCGGCCGAGGGCTCGGGGCGGGCAGCCATCACCGCGGAGATCGCCATGGATACGAACGTCGAACGCGCGCCGGACACCCGGCCGGACCGTCCTTCCCGGGGGGCCTCGGCGATGTGGGGCGCTCCCTTCCTTCTGGGCCTGCTGACGTCGATCGCGGGCATCGTGCTGCTGGGCGCCACCTTCTTCACCAGCATGGTCACCGTTTTTTTCATCGGCATGATGCTGGTGATTGGCGGTGTGCTGGAGATCATCGCGGCCGTCCGTTCCCGCGGCGAAAGCCGGGGCGCCTTCTGGTCCCTCATGCTGGGCGGCGTGCTCACCACCGTCGTCGGCATCCTCACCGTCATGTACCCGGCCGCGGGGCTCGCTTCGCTGACGCTGCTGATCGCCGGCTACTTCTTCGCCAGCGGCCTCTTCCACGCCATCACCTCCGTCATGGACCGCTACTTCCAGTGGGGATGGGACCTGGCCTACGGCATCATCTCCGTGTTCCTGGGCCTCAGCGTCATGGCCCGCTGGCCCGCGTCCTCCGTGTGGCTCGTGGGCACCCTCGTCGGGCTCGCCGTCTTCTTCCGGGGCATCTTCATGATGTCCGGCTCGCTCGTGCTGCGGCGGGGCATCCGGCACGTACATGCCTGAGCGCCAGGACAGTCCTGGCGTCTATTCACTCACGGTGAATGAGGGATATCAGTGAGTGAAGCTCAGCCCGGGTGGCCGATGCGGTAGATGACGCCGTTCGCGTCGTCCGTGACGAGCAGCGCCCCGTCGGCGGCCACGGCCGTGTCCGCCAGACGGGCGAACTGCGTGGTGCCGTCCGCGCCGAGCCAGCCCGACGCGAAGTCCTCGAACGCCGTCGGCGTGCCCTGCGCATCGAAGCGCACGCGGACGACCTTGTAGCCGGTGGGCGGGTTGCGGTTCCACGAGCCGCGCATCGCCACGAAGGCGTTGTTCCGGAACTCCTCCGGGAAGAGGGTGCCCGTGTAGAAGGTCAGGCTCATGGGCGCCGAGTGCGCCTGGAACTCAAGCACCGGCGGCTGCGTCTTCGCGCAGTACTCCGGGCGCGACTGCAGGTCCGGCGGCTCCTGGCTGAGGAACGCGTCCGGCTCCTGCTTGCCCAGGCAGTAGGGCCAGCCGTAGTCCGCGTCCTGCTGGATGTCGTCCCCGCGCGAATCCGAGCCGTGGTCCATGCCCCAGAGCTGCCCGGACACCGGATGCCACGCGAACCCGATGCACGCCGGCGTTCTTCGTGCCGAGGCCGCTGGCGACGACGACGGTCTGGTCCGCCGTGCCGTCGCCGTTCGTGTCGCGCAGCAGGGTGACTCGGACGGCCTCGCGCTCGGTGACGTAGACGGCGCCGTTGGGACGCACCGCGAGCTTTCGCGGGTTCGTGAGCCCACAATCCCGATCCTGCGGCCCTGTTCAGCACCTGCTGGCGCGCGGCCTACTTCGTCTTCTTGTGCGCGTCGTCGAACAGGTCGGCGAACTGGTCGCGCGACACGTGCTTCAGCTGGCCGTGATCATCCGGGCGCTCCAGGCTGAAGTCGTGGATGGTGCCGCGCACCAGGTACTCCTGATCCCGCGCGGAGTTCATCATCGCGCGCTCGCGGTAGGTGAAGCTGGACTTCGTCGGATCCACGCCGACGTCGGCCAGGAACTTCCGCTCGTGGGCCTCCGGCTGCCACACCGGCTTGCCGGGCTGGCTGCGGTTCACGGCCGTCTCGTCCAGGCCCGGCTGCGTGGACGTGCGGATGTCGCGCTGGATGTCGAACTGGTCGAACACGTCCCCGCCCTTCGCGTCCTGCGCCGGGTTGTGGACGATGCGGTGCTTGCCGTAGTCCGGGTTGTCCACGAGCTTCCGCTCCGTCGCCTGGCCATCCACGCCCACGGGCACGCCGCTGAAGGACGTGAAGGGCGAGTGGGCCTTCGTGTCCTTCGCGCCGTCCACGTGCGCGGTCAGCGTCACGGTGCGGTCCTTCGGAGCCACCGGCTGCAGCCGGCCGTCCCGGTCGATGGCCGACTTGGGCGTGTCGTACTTCGGCTGGACCTCGTTGAAGGGGAAGTTGTCCCGGCGGGTCAGCTCCACGTCCGGGCGGATGCGCGGCGCGAACTGGTTGTTGCCGCCGTCACGCCGATCCTCGGCGTGCATGATGTCGCTCATGAGGTCGTGCTGCTGGAACCGGACCCGGTTCTGATCCGCGCGGTCCTTGAGCGCCTGCTCCGACGGGACCTTCGTGGAGAAGGAGCGGGTGATGTCCGGCGTGTGCTTGAACAAACGGGACGACGACGTGCCCAGACGCGAAAGCTTCGTGGCGAACATGAGGGACTCCCTTTGGATGGAGCATGAAGTGCGAAGCTTCATGCTTTTGTAGGGATTATCCCGTCGATGTGATCTGGGTTGCGTGCAGGTGGGTGTCAGGAGGCAAAACGGTCTTCGCCGAATGTTTCCACGACGGCCGGCCGCTGGATTTCACGCGGCGCGGCCAGCGGGTCCGGCACGCGGCCGGTGAGCTGGCAGAGGAGGCGGTCCGGGTTCACCGGCTTGGGCAGGAAGGCCTCCGCGCCCGCGTCGAGCGCGCGCTGCCGCACGTGCGGACGGTTGAGGCCGCTCATCACCAGCACGCGCGTGTCGCGGGTGAGCGGGTGCTGCTTGAGGCCTTCACACAGGCGCAGGCCGTCCACCCAATGCAGCACCACGTCCAGGAGGATGGCGGTGGGCGGGCGGCGGGCCACCGCGCAGAACAGCGCCAGCTCGTCCGCGAAGGACACCACGCGCGCGCCGGTGCTCTCCAGGAGCAGCGTGAGCGCCTCGCGCGTGTCCGCGTCGTCGTCCACCACGTAGTACAGGTCCGGCTCCACCTCCGGCACGAACGTCGGCACGGGCTCCACTGGCGTGCGCAGCCACGAGCCCACCACCTCCCGCACGCCCGACCAGCGCGCCGCGGACAGCAGCCCCAGCGGGGTGGGGGCGCTCAGGCCCAGCACGCCGCCGCCATACACGCCGCCTGTCGCGTGCTTCGCGCGCGCCGCGACGAACGCCGCCGGAGCCCGCTTGCCCGCGCGGCGCAGCCAGGAGATGGAGCGCGCACCGGCGGCCGCGTCCTCCATCAGCTCGCCCAGCCCGTCGCGCACGTACCTGCGCTCCAGCGACGGCGCGTCCAGCCCGCCATCCAGCAGCGCCACCGCGGCGCGGCTGCACGACGCCAGCGTCTCCGACAGCCCCACCTGCAGCGGGTGGCCGAAGGCCGCGGGGCCCACCGCCAGCTGCCCGGGCGCCACCAGCGTGCGGCCGGGGCCGAAGGGCAGGCGCGTCGTCTCCAGCGCGGCGACCTCGAAGCCCTCCTCCAGCAGGCCATCGCGCGCGGCCATCATCAGCACCTGACACAGGTCCGCTGGCGTCACCGCCGCGCCGAAGGCCAGCGCGTACACGGACGACGCGCCCGGGACGAGGAACAGCGCATCCACGGAAGGCAGCGGGGACACCCACAGGCGCGCCACCGGCGCCAGGTCCCGGCCCGTCATCGCGCCCTGGAGCCGCGCCTGCACCGCCGGCATGGACGGCGCGGGACGGAAGCCCTTGAAGAAGGCGTCACCCAGCAGCGGCCCCGCGCCCGCGGCCAGCGCCACCGCGTGGAAGCGCTCGCCGCTGCCCTGCGCGCGGACGACCAGGGGGCCCGCGTTGCGCACCGCCGTGGGGGCGTCCGGAGCGGGCGCCTGCCGCTCCACGCGCTCCACATGGCGGTTCACGAACCGGGCGCCCTGCGCGCTGGCCGCCGTGGACAGCACGTGGCGCACCATGTCCAGGCCACCTTCACCCCGGGGCCAGCCGTCCACCACCCAGAGGCCGCCCGCGGCGCACGGCAGCAGCTCGCGCTCGCCCTGGGAAATCACCTCCACGCCGCGCAGCTCGTGCGCGCGCCATTCCGGAGGAATCCGGCAGCCCAGCGCGGCAAGACGCGAGCGGCACTCCGGCGTGAGCAGGGCAGGGGGCGCGGTGCGCTCCTCGGTGCCCCCCGCGTAGACGCGCACGTCCAGGGCCACGCCCCGCGCGCGGCCGTTGAAGAGCAGGGAGGCCGCGAGCCCCGCCCCGGCGATGCCTCCGCCGACGATCGCCACCCTCGAACCACTCGTAAGCTTGCTGGTCCCGCTCATCGCGCGCCCTCGTTCCCTTCCCGCCGTCAGTGCCGCTGCGCCGAGGGGGTGTGGAGCGACTGGCCGTACACCACCACCCGGTCACGCCCCTCCCGCTTGGCCTCGTAGAGCGCGGCGTCCGCCGCCTTCAGCAAGGCTTCCGTGCTCTCGCGCGGGGAGTCGGCCGTGTGGTCCGCCACGCCCACGCTGATGCTCAACCCGAAGGGCGCCGGGCGCCCGTCACCGCGCTGCACGTTCACGCCGCGCAGCTCCGAGCGCAGGCGCTCCGCGAACACCGCGGCCTCCATCGACGTCTGGTGCGGCAAGAGCACGACGAACTCGTCGCCGCCGAAGCGCGCCGCGAAGTCGGACTCGCGCAGGTTGCCCTGCATCAGGGTGGCCAGGGCCAGGATGGCCCGGTTGCCCACGTCGTGGCCCATGCCGTCGTTGATGGCCTTCAGGTGGTCCAGGTCGATGACCACCACGCTCAGCGCGTAGCCGTAGCGCTGGGCGCGCTTGAACTCGTCCTCCAGCCGGACGCTCAGCGCCCGGAAGTTCGCCAGCCCGGTGAGCGCGTCCGTCTGCGCCAGCACCTGGAGCTTGCGCTGCTGCTCGCTCTGGCGCACCGCGCGGTCGATGCGGGCGAGCAGCTCGCGCGAGCTCGCCGGCTTGTGGATGAAGTCCACGGCGCCCATCTCCAGACATCGCTCCAGGGTCGCCTCGTCCGCGTCCCCTGTGAGGAAGATGACGGGCACCGTCTCCGTGCGCACGTCGCTCTGGAGCGTCTCCAGGACCGCCAGCCCATCCCCGGAGGGCAGGAAGCGATCCAGCAGCACCAGGTCCGGGCGGTGCTCGCGCGCCAGCTCCACGCCCGCGTCCGCGTCCGGCGCGGCCAGCACGTCGAAGCGCGGGGCGAGCAGGTCCATCAGGCCTTCGCGCACGGCGGTGTCGTCCTCGATGATGAGCAGGAGCGCGCGCTCACTGCTGCGGCCGTGCCGTTCCATGAACTGGTTCGCTCCGCTCGCCTGTCCCGAAATGGCAGGCCGAAAGTCTCGGGCGCCACGCCCATCCAGATGCTCCCCACGCCCTTGCGCCTGTCTCTTATTC
>NZ_RAVW01000495.1 GCF_003611585.1 Corallococcus exercitus
CCCCAGGCCGCCCCCGCCGCTCCGGCGCCCGCCGCGCCTCCGAAGGCCGGCGTGCTCAAGCTGGCCATCGAGTCCATCCACCGCGACACGCTCCAGCCCCGCCGCCACTTCGACGAGACGAAGCTCCACGAGCTCACCGAGTCCATCAAGGCGCAGGGCCTGCTCCAGCCCATCCTCGTCCGCAAGAACCCGAACAAGGGCGGCGACGGCTACCTCATCATCGCGGGCGAGCGCCGCTGGCGCGCGTCCCAGGCGGCGGGCCTCAAGGAGATCCCCGCCATCGTGCGCGAGGTCACGGAGGCGGAGTCCTTCGAGCTCGCCCTGGTGGAGAACCTCCAGCGCGCGGACCTGAACCCCATTGAAGAGGCGGACGGCTACCGGCGCCTGGTGGAGGAGTTCAAGCTCACGCAGGAGCAGGTGGCCCAGAAGGTGGGCAAGGAGCGCTCCACCGTCGCGAACGCGCTGCGCCTGCTGGCCCTGCCCCCGGACGTGAAGGCCATGGTGGCGGACGGGTCGCTCAGCATGGGCCATGCGCGCGCGCTGCTCGGCGTGCCCCGGCTGCCGGAGCTCCAGAACCTGGCGAAGCAGGTGACGGAGAAGAAGCTGTCCGTGCGCGACACGGAGCGGCTGGTGCAGCAGGGCAAGTCCGCGAAGGGCGGCAAGGATGCAGGCAAGCCGGCGCCCAAGGTGAGCCCGCAGGTGAAGGCGCTCACCGAGGAGTTGCAGCGTCGGTTGGGAACAAAGGTCCGTCTGTCGGAGAAAAGCCCGGGAAAAGGCACCCTGGAAGTGGACTTCTTCTCCTACGATGACCTCGACAGGCTGTTGAAGCTTCTGAGGAAGGAGTAGGGCGTGGCGCTCCTTGGCGGGAAGAAAGACGAAGCACCCAGCAAGCCCCTGTTCAAACGGGAGGAGGATTTCGTGTCGACGCGTCCGGGTGAGGTTCACACGCTTCTGGGTAAGGGAAGCGAGTTCGAGGGGAAGCTCACCTTCGAAGGTCAGGTTCGAATCGACGGTAAGTTCAACGGGCAGATTGTCACCAAGGACGTGCTCGTCATTGGCGACGGCGCCCGCGTGCAGGCGGAGATCCAGGCCGGCACCGTCATCATCAACGGCACCGTGGAAGGCAACGTGCGCGCCACGCAGCTCATCGAGCTGAAGCAGCCGGGCCGCGTGAAGGGCAACCTGGAGACGCCGTCGCTCTCCATGGACCGCGGCGTCATCTTCGAGGGCTCCCTCAAGATGGAGAACATCGGCAAGGGCGGTGGAAACCCGCCGCCGCCCGGAGAGAAGAAGTAGCGGTGCGCGTGCTCGCGTCCAGCGCGCGGAAGGTCCCGGGGCTTGAACGCCTCGGGCTCGTTTCGCTCGTCTCGCTCGGCGTCTTGTTTGGCGGCTGCAAGGGCTGCTCGGACGAGAAGCCGTCCGTCGAAGGGATGACGGAGGACGCGGGGCTGCGCTCGGGCGTGAAGGTGCCGCTGCCGCCGGGATGGTCCGCGCAGGTGGCCACCGACGGCAGCTTCCAGGCGGGCCCTCCCGGCCGCCCGGCGCTGCGTGTGGATTTGAAGCCGGGGCAGGGTGCGGAGATGCCCTCCTCGGAGAAGCTGGCGGACACCGTCCGTCAGCAGATGAAGCAGTTCACGCTGTCGCTGGACCAGGAAGAGGAGTCCCCTTCCTTCTCCCTGCTGCGCGTGACCATGGCGCCGGCACTGGGCGACGGTGGCCTGGGCCCGGAGGCGCCCGCGTTCTTCGGCGCCCGGCGCGTGGGGGACGACCTGTTCCTCTGCGCCAGCCTGCCTGGCGCTTCCAGCGAGGAAGTCCGCCTGGCCACCGAGGCCTGCCGTACCATCCAGGTCCAGGCCGCGCCCCGCTGACAGTCCCCCGCTGGGCTCGCGGCCTCCTTCCACAAGGAGCGCGCAACCCATGGACGACTGGCGCAAGAACCTCATCGAAGACGCGGCCGGCATCGACGCGCTGCTCGCGCGCACGAAGCGCATCGCTGTGCTGGGCATCCGTCCGGAAGCCCAGGCGGACAAGCCCGCGCACGCCATCCCGAAGTTCCTCAAGGACCACGGCTTCACCGTGCTGCCCGTGCCCACGCACGGCGAGCAGGGAAGCATCCTGGGTGAGCCCATCTCCGCGTCGGTGAAGGACGTGCCCGGAGAGGTGGACGTGGTGGAGGTCTTCCTGCGGCCGGACGACATCGACGCGCACGTGGACGCGATGCTGGCGAAGAAGCCGCATGCCGTCTGGTTCCAGCTGGGCATCCGCAACGACGCCGCGGCCGAGCGGCTGGCCCGCGCGGGGATCCGCGTGGTGCAGGACCACTGCATGAAGGTGGAGTGGAAGAAGCGCCACCCGGAAGGCCGATAAGCGACAGCGCCCGGGGCTTTCGGGAACGTCCTGCGCGGCCCGGGTGTCCCCATTACGTGAGACGGGTGATGTTTCTGGCGACTGGGACGGGGAGGGGATGGACTTCGGGACCGGCCCGGGGTGCAATTCCGTCCACGCCCCGTCAGCTGAGGTCTCCAGGACTTCCCCAAAGCCGTCCGACTTCCTAACCTTAGCTTCCCGGCCTGTGTCGAGCGCCCGCCCGGCCCAAGCCTTCACGCTGTGCCCCCTCGTAAGGAGTCCGCGCATGACGCTCACCGAGATGCTTCCCCTCCCCCTGGCCGCCGTGGAGATCGGGCCGCTGGGTGAGCAGCTAGCAGCGGCGGGGGGGCTGGTCATCACCGCGGCGGCGGCGCTCTGGGCCGCGTGGACCCGCCCGGCGCAGCAGCCGGCCCCGGTGCCGGTGCCCGTGCGTCGCAATCCGCCGCGCCGCCGCTAGGCCGCCCGCGGCACCCGTCGTCCCCTGGATTCGGGCCCGGGCCCGGCGCGCGTGAAGCAGCGCCGGGCGGTCCCTCCTCCCAGCAACTCCGGGTTCAGCGCTTCATCGCCAGCGACAGCGCGAAGTCTCCCTCCGCGTCCGTCCACCACGCGGTCAGGTCGAGGCCCGCGTCGCTGAGCTCCGACTGCACCTGCTCGCGACAGAACTTGCAGCTCACCTCCGTGCGCAGACATTCGCCTTCCGCGAAGTCCACGCGCCGCCCCAGGTCCTCCAGCCACACGGACTGGGCCTTGCGCGAGATGAGCCGCATCTCGATCCACTTGTTCGCCTCGTCGAACGGGGCCAGGTGTTCGAAGGCCTCCGGGTCGAAGTCCGCCTTCAGCTCGCGGTTGAGCACGTGCAGCACATTGCGGTTGAAGTCCGCCGTCACGCCCGCGCTGTCGTTGTAGGCGGCGAAGAGGCGCTCGCGGTCCTTGATGAGGTCCGTGCCCAGCAGCAGCCCGTCCCCCGGCTTGAGCCCCGACGCCAGCTCGCGCAGGAACAGCGCGCGCTGCGCGGGCTTCAGGTTGCCGATGGTGCCGCCCAGGAAGGCGATGAGCCGCCGGCCGCCGCCCGGGATGCGGCCCAGGTGCTGCTCGAAGTCGCCCACCACCGCGTGCACGGTGATGCGCGGGTACTCGCGCGAAAGGTTCTCCGCCGCCTTGCGCAGGAAGGCCTCGCTCACGTCGAAGGGCACGAAGCGCTTGAGCTGCCCGGCCGCGTCCATCGCGTCCAGGAGCAGGCGCGTCTTCTCACTGGTGCCGCTGCCCAATTCCACCAGCGTGTCCGCGCCGCTCAGCCGCGCGACGTCGTCCGCGTGGGCGCGGAGGATTTCGCGCTCGCGGCGCGTCGGGTAGTACTCCGGCAGGCGGGTGATGTCGTCGAAGAGCTGGCTGCCGCGCTCGTCGTAGAGCCACTTGGGGCTCAGCTCCTTGGGCCCGCGGCAGAGCCCCTCCAGCACCTCCGCGCGCAGCGCGCGCTGCGCGTCCCCGGGCCTCACGTGGACGTCCACCTTCACGCCCGGCGCCGAGTCGCCGTCCGCGACGCGTGCCTCGCCCTGCTCCGTCCTCATCCTCATGCGACCCTCACCTCACGTCCCGTGCACAGCGAAAGCCGGCGAAGATCTGCCGCCGGATGGGGAAATCCCAGTTGCGGAAGCTGTTGCGCACCGCGACCGGCGCGCTCGCCCAGGCGCCGCCCCGCAGCACCTTGGACGTGTCGCCGAAGAAGACCTCCGAGTACTCGCGGTACGGAAAGGCCCGGAAGCCCGCGTACGGCTGGAAGTCGCTGGAGGTCCATTCCCAGACGTCGCCCAGGAGGCCCCAGACGCCGTCCGCGCTGCCGCCCAACGGATGGCTGCCCACGGGCGACGGTCCCCAGCGCGCCCCGCCCAGGTTGGCGTGCGCGTCCGTGGGCGCGGCGTCCCCCCAGGGGTGCGCGCGAGAGACGCCGTCACTGCCCTGCGCGGCCTTCTCCCACTCGGCTTCGGTGGGCAGGCGCTTGCCGGCCCATCTCGCGTACGCGTCCGCCTCGTACCAGGACACGTGCTGCACCGGTTCGTCCTTGGGCAGCGGCTCCACCGTGCCGAAGCGGCGGCGCAGCCAGACGTGATTCCCCCGCGGGATCCAGAAGAGCGGGTGGCGGATCCGCTCAGCCTGAATCCAGGCGAAGCCCTTCGGATCCCACCACCGCGGATCCTCGTAGCCGCCGGACTCCACGAACACGAGGAAGTCCCCCGTGGTGACGGGATGCGCGTCCAGGAGGAAGGGCGCCACCTCCACGACGTGCAGGGGGCGTTCGTTGTCGTAGGCCCACGCGTCGTCGCTGCCCAGGTGCACCGGGCCGCCCGGGATGAAGACCTCGTGCTGGGGCACCGCGCCGGGCTGGGGGCGCAGGGCCTCCACCGGGTGGTACTCCACGTTGGTCATCAGCTGCAGCGTGGCGGCCAGCGTCTCCGCGTGCTGCTGCGCGTGCTGAGCCACCATGCCGAAGACGAAGCCGCCGTGGAGCAGCGGATCCGCGCTGTCCTCCGGCAGCGTCTCCAGGTGCGCGCCCACCGCCTCGCGCACGCGGGTGGCGTAGGCCCAGGCGGCCTCCGGCTCCAGCAGGGGCAGCGTGGCGCGGGTGCCGCGCGGGTGGCGGAAGGCGTCGTAGATGGCGTCGAACGCGGGGTCCGTGAAGGCCGGAGCCCCCAGCGCGCGCAGCAGCCACTGCTCCTCGTAGTTGGCCACGTGGGCCACGTCCCACACGAGCGGGGACATCAGCGGCGAGTGCTGCCGCATCAGCTCCCCTTCCGGCAGCGGCGCGAGCATCGCCTGGATGCGTTCGCGCCCCGCCTCCAGCTCCCGCCAGACCCGGGCCTTCCACGGCACGGCCTCGCGGACGCGAACCCTCTGCTGCTCCTTGCTCCTCAGCGACATGGTCGGCCCAAGGTAGGAAGGGGCGGCGGGGCTCGCTAACCCCCCGGGGCCCCCGGTGAGAGGGTCCCGTGCGGGAGCACACGTTTGCGAGCCTGCTTCCCCTCCGCGTTGCCCCGGAGTCCTAATCAGCGGGGGCACCACTGGCGGCGTATTCTGGACCGCAAGGTTCGTTTTTGCCCAAAATAAATAACTGGGAGCGTGGGTCCCGCCTACCCGGCGCGGACCCTGCCCCGCCGCGCGGGGTTCCTGGTGGCCGGGCAACGTTTCCAGGGGTCCCCCTTCCCAGAGCGGATGCTCCGGCCCCAGGGGACACACCCTCCGGGGCCGCCATCTGTCCACCAGTCGTCGGGGTAATCCGGGAAGGCGTGTCCGCGTGGGGGAGGGGGTCTCTATGCTGCGGGACATGGCCAAGCTCGTGCCGCACAAGCCCGTGCTCGTGGTGGAGGACGACGAGGATGCTCGCGCCGCCATCGCCGAAATCCTGGAAGCCGAAGGCTACGAGGTCGCCGTCGCCGCCAATGGCCGCGAGGCGCTGGACGAACTCCAGCACCTGCCCCCGCCGAGCCTCATCCTCCTGGACCTGCGGATGCCGGTGATGGACGGCCCGGAGTTCCTGCGCCACCTGCGCGCGGACTGGCCCCGGCTCAAGTCCGTGCCGGTGCTGCTCCTGTCGGGCGTGGGCACGGAGCCGCTGCCGGACACGGGCGGCCTGCTGAAGAAGCCCATCGTCCCGGACGAGCTCGTGGCCACCGTGGGGCGGCTGTCCGGCCGCACCGCCTGACGGACCCGGGGCCCGCGCCGGGGCCCGTGCGTCAGCCCACCCGCGTCACCGCGAGCAGCGTGAGCGTGCTGGCGCGGGGGTCCTTCTCGTAGAGCAGCTCCAGGTCGTGGCCCTCCACGCGGTGCCGCGCGGGTCCCGCCACCGAGTCGTGGTTCCTCGACCGCTCCGCCAGCCGCGCCAGGGTCTGCTGCAAGGCCTCGAACGCCTCCGAGGACATGCGCCCCACTTCCCGCCACGCGGGAGGCGCGTAGTGGACGCGGTAGGGCAGGACCAGGCGGTTTCTTGCGGAAGACTGGGACACGGGTTCGGTTCCTCGACGCGTCTCCACTCATGCGAACGGCATGCCCACTCACTGCTCCCGGGAATTCCGGGCACTTTCGCGGTGAGTCATGGCGGGTGCCTGAAGAAGTTACGGGGCCGCCCGATTCGTAGGGGAAGAAATGACTGTCCGTACGGCAGGCCTGGAAGGGGGATGACAGGGCCCCTGTCCGCCCGTCCGGGTGGGGCTGGGG
>NZ_RAVW01000496.1 GCF_003611585.1 Corallococcus exercitus
GTCGTCCACGATGAGGATGCGCGGCTTGCGCGCCCCGGCCGCTCCGTCTGGTGGGCTCCCGAAGGCCCCCATGGCCGCCGGGGGGCGCAAGCCGCGCATCCTCATCGTGGACGACAGCGAGATGACCGCGCGGATCATCGAAGCGGACCTCGTGTCCAAGGGCTTCGAGGTCCACGTCGCGGACACCGCGGACAAGGCCACGAAGATCATCCTGAAGAAGCAGACGCGCCCGGACCTGGTGCTCCTGGACGTGCGCATGCCCAACGTGAACGGCGAACAGTTCTGCCGCTTCATCAAGAGCAACAGCCTCTTCAAGGGCATCAAGGTGCTGCTGTGCTCCGGTGAGAACGTCGAGGAGCTCCAGCGCATCTGCCGCGAGGCCGGCGCCGACGGCTACATCCCCAAGGACGCCGTGATGGGCAGCCTCGTCGCCAAGGAGCTGATGCCCCCTGGCGCCGAGTAGTCGCGCGCCTCGCCGTGGCTCTTACGGAGCCTTGGCCGCCTCGGGCGCCGCGGGCGCCGCGCTCTCGGCCGCCGGGCAGCTCGTCTTGCTGGCCCGCTCCTGCAACTGCTCCTGGACCTCCGCGGACTTCGCCTCGGAGGGCTTCGCCTTCTCCACGAAGCGCTGGTACGCGGCCAGCGCCTCGCAGGACTTGCCCTGCGCGTCGTAGGCCTTCACCAGCGCGTTGAGGATGGGGCGCTGGCCGGGCTGCAGGTCGAAGGCCTTCTGCAGGTCCGCCGCGGACTCCTCGGTGCGGCCCAGGGACTCCAGCGCCAGGCCGCGCCACACGCGGTAGCTCGCGTTGTCCGGCTGCGCGGTCACCAGCCCGGTGGCGGCCTTCAGCGACTGCTCCTTCTCCCCAGCGCGCGCGTTGGCCGTGTACGACAGCTGGAGCAGCACGAGGTTGGGGCCGCACTTC
The DNA here is from genome assembly GCF_003611585.1 of Corallococcus exercitus. Classification (GTDB taxonomy): domain Bacteria; phylum Myxococcota; class Myxococcia; order Myxococcales; family Myxococcaceae; genus Corallococcus; species Corallococcus exercitus. Next base: position 921 of record NZ_RAVW01000496.1, read on the forward strand.
TCACCGAACGTGTCCGTCACGCGGGTGAGGCCCTTCGTGTCGCCGGTGTCCAGCAGCAGCTGCCCCAGCTGCTGCGCCTTCGCCTTGTCGCACGGCTCTTCCGCCAGGTCCTCGCGCAGCTTGCGCACGAGCGGCTTCTTCAGGCCATGGTCGAACTCCGGCTCCTCGGGCGCCTTGCTGCTGCACGCGCCGAGGACGGCACCGGAGGAGAGACAGAGGACGGCGAAACGGAACGCGGAATGGAGGGAGACGGACATGCCCGGCTCTGTAGCCGTCCCCTCCCGGACGGTCAAACCTCCGGCGCGCCCGCGGCGTTCTCGCGCTCGTCCAGGCCGCGCGCGAAGTTGCCGATGATGAGCCCCGGCCGCGCCGCCTTCAGCCGGTTGAGCAGCGTGCGGATGCCCACCGGCTCGCCGCCCGCGCCCACGCCTCGCGCGACCTCCAGGTACTGGAGCGGGTCGATGCACAGCGAGCGCGTCTGCACCTGATCCACGCGGTACTTGCGCACCAGGTTCTCCAGCGCCTGCACCTCGCCCTCGCGGTCGGTGACACCGGGGAACAACAGCAGGTTGAGCGCCAGGTACGCCCCCCGCTCGCGCGCCAGCGCGATGGACGCCTCCACGTCCTCCCAGCCGTACTTCACCGGCTTGTAGTAGGCCTCGTAGAGCCCCTTGGACGCGGAGTTGAGCGACACGCGCACGGCGTCCAGCCCCGCGTCCAGCAGGGCCTTCAGCCCGTGCGTGAGGCTGGCGTTGGTGTTGATGTTGATGGAGCCCTGGTCCGTCTTCGCGCGCATCAGGCGGATGGCCTCCGCGATGAACTTCCAGCGCGTGAGCGGCTCGCCCTCGCAGCCCTGGCCGAAGCTCACCATGGTGCGGCCCGGCGCGTGCTCCAGGTGGTACAGGCCAATGGCCGCCATCTCCTCCGCGGAGGGGCCGTCGTCCATGCGCTCGTGCGACGCCGGGGGGCCGTCCTCGGGCTGATCCGAGATGCAGCCCACGCAGCGCGCGTTGCACATCACCGACGCGGGGATGGCGCCCTCGTCGCGCGCGTAGAAGATGTTCTGCGACGTGAAGCACCGGTACAGCAGCGCGCACGTCTTCAGCTGCTTGAGCACGCGGCTGTCCGGGAAGCGCTCCATGTGCGCCGTGACGAGCCCCTTCAACTCCGGCGTGGAGTACGACTCCGGCTCCCAGTGCGAGCGCCGGTCGGTGTGGATGGCCCACGCGAGCGGCCCCTTCTCCCCCCACGCCGCCGCCGTGTACGCCCACTGCGGGAGGATGGGGCCGCTGCCCTTCACCTCGCCGGGCAGGAACGTGCGCGTGTAGCCCGGGGGCAGCAGTGCGCCCACGGCGTTGGGCACGAACGTCTTGCCGCCCACCTTCATCTCGCGCACCAGCTCCAGCTCACCGGAGTCCGGGTTGAGCCCCACCGGCAACCGGCCGGGCAGGTGCACCAGGCGCCCGGCCGCCGGCAGGGCGATGGGCTTGTCCTGAGGGGGCACGAGCTCCTCGCCGCTGCGCAGCGTGGCGATGAGATAGGGATGCTCCATGACCCGACCCTTGGGGTCCGCGAAGAGCAGTTTCGGCGCGTGCGTCATGCGCTGTTAACTAACACGGGTGGGCCGGCCTGCGTCCAACGCCTCGCGTCATGTGGATGGATGAATGAGGCCCATCACGCCCGGTCCCCTTCCTCGCCCGTGCGCGCCTTGAAAGCGCCCATGCCCTGGTCTATGGGTCCGCCACGTTTTCCTGGCAGTCCCCCATTCGTCGGAGGCAGTCGTGATCGTCGGAGTCCCCAAGGAGATCAAAACCCGCGAGTACCGTGTCGGCATGGTGCCTGCGGGCGTGCGCGCGCTCACCATGGCGGGGCACACGGTGCTGGTCGAGACGAACGCTGGCGTCGGCTCCGGCATCCCGGATTCGGAGTACCAGCGCGTCGGTGCGCAGATCATCTCCAGCGCGGATGAGGTCTGGAAGCGCGCGGAGATGGTGGTGAAGGTGAAGGAGCCCATCGCGCCGGAGTACGAGCGCATGCAGCCCGGGCAGATCGTCTACACGTACTTCCACCTGGCCGGCGTGGACCCGGAGCTCACCAAGACGCTCATCAAGAAGAAGGTGACCGCGGTCGCCTACGAGACGCTGCAGCTGGACGACGGCAGCCTCCCGCTGCTCAAGCCCATGTCCGAGGTGGCCGGCAAGATGGCCATCCAGGTGGGCGCCGCGTGCCTGGAGAAGGCCCACGGTGGCAAGGGCATCCTCCTGGGCGGCGTGCCCGGCGTGCGCCGCGGCCGCGTGGCCGTCATCGGCGGTGGCGTGGTGGGCCTGTGCGCCGCCAAGGTCGCCGTCGGCATGGGCGCGGAAGTGACCATCCTGGACGTGAACCTGGAGCGCCTCACCTACCTGGACGACGTGTTCCTCGGCCGCGCGCAGACGCTGGCGTCGGACACGGAGTCCATCGCGCGCACCGTGCGCGAGTCGGACCTCGTCATCGGCGGCGTGCTCATCCCCGGCGGCAAGGCGCCGAAGCTGGTGTCGCGTGAGCTGATTGGCGAGATGGAGCCCGGCTCCGTCGTCGTCGACGTCGCGGTGGACCAGGGCGGCTGCATCGAGACCTGCAAGCCCACCACGCACGACAACCCCACCTTCACCGTGAGCGACGTCGTCCACTACTGCGTGGCGAACATGCCCGGCGCGGTGCCGCAGACGTCCACGTTCGCGCTCACCAACACCACCCGCCCCTACGCGCGGAAGATCGCGGACCTGGGCCTGGTGGAGGCCATCAAGTCCGACCGCGCCCTCCAGCGCGCCATCAACACCTACAACGGCCACATCACCTACGAGGCCGTCGCCAAGGACATGGGGTACGACTACATGCCCCTGATGGACGCACTCAGCGGTAAGAAGTGAGGTAACGGCCGTACGCTCCACAGCCGGCCAGCCTTGTGCTGGCCGGTTGCCTGGATTGGACCTTTGTACGGGTGTCCCATCCGGTTCCCACCCTGAGGAATAAATGATCCCGCCGAGCGTCTCCGCACTCCAGAAGCGGGCATGCGGGCGGCGCGGCAGGGGAAAGCGTTGTTGACCCGTCTGTTCCGGTGCATAGATTGACCGTTAGGCAGGCGACGCATTCCCCAATCATTTCGGGCCCCTGGAAGGCGGGAGCATGATGCTGGACTTCAGGCAACCCAACCGGACGAAGCAGGAATTCGAAGAGCTGGCGCTGGCGCACCTGGATCCGCTCTATTCGGCGGCGCTCCGGTTGACCAAGAACGAGCGTGACGCCGAGGACCTGGTGCAGGACACCTGCATGCGGGCCTACCGCTTCTTCGACAAGTTCGAGCGCGGGACCAACATCAAGGCCTGGCTCTTCAAGATCCTCACCAACACCTTCATCAACCGCTATCGCCGCAAGGTGAAGGAGCGCACGGTGGTGGAGGGCGTGGAGCGCGAGGCGGTGCATGAGCGCTTCGTGAGCCGGGACGCGACGGACTTCGCGGCCAACCCGGAGCAGTACTTCTTCGACCGGCTCCTGTCGGACGACGTGCTGCGCGCCATCGACTCGCTGCCCATCGACTTCCGGCTGGTGGTCATCCTCGCGGACCTCCAGGAGTTCTCCTACAAGGAGATCGCGGAGATTCTGGAGTGCCCCGTGGGCACCGTCATGAGCCGCCTGTTCCGCGGCCGCAAGCTGCTGCAGAAGACGCTGCGCGAGTACGCGGAAGGCCAGGGTGTCTTCCGTCATGACGGAGACCCGGTGCAGGCTCCGGCGGACCTGGAAGAGTTCAGGCGCCGGAAGAAGGCAGGCTAGAAAGAGGTTGGAGGGGCGTCGTCTTCTCCCTCCGCCCACCTCATCGAGCGCCCATGACCTGCCAGGAACTCGAGCGGTTGCTGTATCCGTACCTCGACGGCGAATTCCAGCCCGAGGAACGCCATGACGTGGAGTCGCATCTCGAAGGCTGCGAAGCGTGTGTCGCGCGCGTGGACGAGGAGATGCAGCTCCGCCAGACGTTGCGCCGGGCGGCGAAGCACTCCATCTCCGCGCAGGGCACGCGTGCACCGGCGTCGCTGCGCGCGGGCATCCAGTCCGGGCTGCACCGCGAGCACCGCCGCGCGCAGGTGAGCCAGTGGCTGCGCGCCGGGGCCATGGCCCTGGTGGTGGTGACGGTGAGCGGTGGCTGGATGATGTACCAGTCCGGCCAGGCGCAGAAGGCCACCATCCTGGAGGCCGTGCAGCGCCACACGCGCCAGCGGCCCCTGGAGTTCGTCGCGGGCACGCCGGAGCAGATCGAAGCGTGGTTCAACGACAAGGTGGAGCACCGCATCACCCTGCCCCGCCTGCAGCAGGCCCGGCCCGTGGGCGCGCGCTTCTCCACGCTCAATGGCCAGGAAGTCGTCTACGTCAGCTACGAGACGCAGCCTCGCGTCACCAACGAGCCCAAGCGCAACATCGGCGTGTTCGTGTACCCGGCGACGGGCCAGCGGGTGATCAAGGACGAGGGCCCGACGGTGGAGAACGTCGCCGTGGACTCGAGCCAGGCGTACAACGTCGTGACGTGGCGTGATCAGGACGTCACCTACGAGCTGGTGACGGACCTGGACGACGCCGCCATCCTGCAGATGCTGAGGGATCAGGAGCACCGCTCGAACGGACTCGTGCGCCCCGCGCAGGTGAAGCCCGCGGTGAGCGTGCAGCCCGTCTCGCTACAGCCCTGAAGCCCTCGCCACAGCGAGGGCTTGCGCGGTCGCCTGCTCAACTGAATACCGGGCGTTGCGCCCGGTGTGAAGATTGACGGTCCCAGGCATGGCCGATAGCCTCGACGGCGTCTTCACTCTCGCGCGCAGCCGCTGTTTCTCGCGGCGTCACACCGCGCGCCGCACCCCCAGGACGGCCGTCCCTTCATGTCCAAGCGAATCCTGATCGTCGAAAGCGACGCCACCCTCGCCACCTCCCTGCAGCAGGCCCTGGAGGCGCGGGGCTTCTCCGCGCAGACGACGGGCGATGGCAAGGGCAGCGTGGAGCTGATCCGCCGTGAGCGTCCGGACCTCGTGGTGCTCGCGGTGGACCTGTCCGCGGGACAGAACGGCTACCTCATCTGCGGCAAGCTGAAGAAGGACGACGAGCTGAAGACGGTGCCCATCGTCATCATCGGCAGCCCGGACGGCTTCGCGGCGCACAGCAAGCTGAAGGCGCGTGCGGACGAGTACGTGGCGAAGCCCGTGGACAGCAGCGTCCTCATCGAGCGCGTGGGTGGCGTCATCGGCTTCCCGGAGCCGCCCGCGAGCAACGAGGTGGTGGACGAGAGCCTCACGCTGGACTCGCTGGGTGACGAGCCCGCGGCGGACTTCGGCGAGGAGATCGCCGTCGACACGGGCGAGGAGCCCGCGGTGCCGGGGGAAGACCTGGACATGCTCGACGACGCGTTCAGCGACCTGTCCGAGCCCGTGACGGGCACGCCCGAGGAGGAGCCCGTGGTGGCGCCTCCGGAGGAGACGGAGTCGCCGTCCGGCCTGGAGGAGATCTCCGCGCTGGACTCGCTGGGCCCGGACAACGACGACTCGCTCGACGTGCTGGGCGGCCTGGACGACGAGCCGGAGGAGAAGACCGTCGTCGGCTTCATGCCGCCTGCGGATCCGGAGCCCGTCGCCGCCC
>NZ_RAVW01000497.1 GCF_003611585.1 Corallococcus exercitus
CCGAAACCCCAGCGCTCGTCCGCCAGCACGGCCTCCGTCCTGCGGATGGGTGCGGCGCAGGTCAGCCCCAGGAGGTATGAGGAGGCCCCATGAGCAATGAGAGCACGCCCGCCGAGCCCGAGGTCATGGAGCCCACGTTCTGGAGGAAGAACGGCTGGTCGGCCCGGGTCATCAAGAACGAGGAGGACGACGGCTGGGCCGTGGAGATCCGCAAGCAGGGCATCTCCGAGCCCGTCCTCATCAGCCCGTGGGTGATGGGCCGCGACAAGAAGAACCCCAAGCCCTTCGATGGTCCGGCGTTCGCGACCTTCGTGAAAACGGCCTCGGAGGTCCTGGACCGCTCCGCGCGACAGCGCGACCAGGCCATGACCAAGAAGCTCTCCATCGCCTGGGAGGGCCGCTGGTACGAGGTCCGGCTCGAGCTCGTGGCGGATGAGTACGACCCCCACGCGCTGCTCTCCGCCATCGACGACGCGGGGGCGACCGTCGCGAAGCATCGCGTGCCGGCGAACTTCAAGTTCACCCGGGACGTCGCCAACGGGTGGGTGCGCGGCGGCTTCAGCGAACCCTGAGTGAAGCAGAGCCCCGGCGATCCGCGCTGGACGCAGGATCGCCGAGGCCCGATGCCGCGTGACTACTGGACGGCGCGCAGCGCGGGCTGCTCGTCGGTCAGCTCCATCAGGAGCCGCTCACCCTCGGTCTCATCGATGGGGACGAAGCGGCCGAGGTCCGCCCGGTAGGCGTGGACCTGCGCCGCCCCGATGTCGAACCACCAGCCGTGCAGCCGCAGCGTCCCCGCCGCGAGCCGCTCGCGCACGATGGGGTAGGTCTTCAGGTGCTCCAGCTGCGCGAGGACGTTCAGCTGGGCGAGGCGATCCGCGTCAGGCAGCCCCGCGCCCACCTGGGTGTTCTCCTTCAGCGCCTTGAGCGAGGGCGCTCCGTGCGCGAGCCACTGCTCCAGGTTCGGTGCGCCGTCCACGGCGCCTCCGGCCAGGATGGCCTTCATCGCGCCGCAGCTCGAGTGCCCGCAGACCACGACGTCCTCGATGGGCAGGAAGCCCAGGGAGAACTCGATCGCCGCCGCCTCGCCGCGGTCTCCCGCGGACTGCCCGTCGAGCGACGCGGGCGGAACGAGGTTGCCCACGTTGCGCACGGTGAAGAGGTCACCGGGGTCCGTGGAGACGAGCAGGTTCGGCACCACGCGGCTGTCCGAGCAGCTGATGAAGAGGCAGTCCGGGGACTGCCCCTTCGCGAGCCTCGCGAAGGTCGCCCGGTACGAGGGCAGGGTGTGACGCCGGAAATCGAGCAGACCTCTGATGAGCTTCTTCACTGAGCACCTCCGGAAGCGAGAGTCGAAACGTGATGAACGGGGGTCGAAGGCGATAGCGCCGCGGCAGGCCCTGTAGCGGAGGCCGCACGCGCGCTGCGCCGGCTCCAGACGTCCTCGAGCGGCTCCATGGCCACGGTGCCGCCCGTCTTGCGATACGTGTCCGCCCAGCTCTCCAGCGCCTCGAAGCCGGAGTGGTCGAGCGTGTTCACCGCCACGTCCACCTCCACCTTGGAGCCCGACGGAATCTTCGCGAGCGCCGTCGACAGCTTCGGCACCCCGACGAACGTCAGCGCTCCGCTGATGCAGACCTGGTGGACGCCATTGACGGCGTGGGTCTCCACGCGCACCTGGCCCAGCTGCCACAGCAGCCGGAGGATGGCCGCGCCAAGCCCCAGACCGATGCCCGCGAGCAGGTTGATGCCCACCACACCGGCCACGGTGATGAGATAGACGGGCAGCTCACCCCGGTGCCGCAGCTCCCGGATGTGGGCGAGGTTCACGAGCTTCAGGCCCACGTGCACGAGCAGGCCCGCGAGCACCGTCAGGGGCACGTAGGACGCGAGCCCGCCCAGCAGCGTCACGAAGGCGAGCATCCACACCGCGTGGAGCACCGCCGACCAGCGCGTCTTCGCGCCGGCATTGATGTTCGCCGCGCTGCGCACGATGACGCCGGTGATGGGCAGACCGCCGACCAGACCGGAGACGGTGTTCGCCACGCCCTGCGCGAGCAGCTCGCGATCCAGGTTCGCCCGCGGGCCCGTATGGAGCTTGTCGGTCGCCACCGCGCTCAGCAGCGACTCGGCGCTCGCCACGAGGGCGAGGGACAGCACGGCCACGATGAAGGCGCCCCACATGGACCCTTCCGGAAGGGACGGCAGCTGGATGGCCGACAGCGCATTCGCCGCCAGCTGCACCCGCGCCACGTCCGCGCTCAACACCGCCGCGACCACGGTCCCGCCCAGGACCGCCACCAGCGGCCCCGGGACCTTCTTCAGCCGCCCGTTCGGCAGGAACTGCCACGCGATGAGGATGCCCAGCGTGAGCAGCCCCAGCAGCGTGGCCGGGCCATGGAGGTCGAGGATCTGCCCGGGCAGCTCCCGCAGGTTGTTCCAGGCATTGCTCTGCGGAGAGCCGCCCAGGACGATGTGGACCTGCCCCAGCACGATGAGGATGCCGATGCCCGCGAGCATCCCGTGGATCACGGCCGGCGAGATGGCGAGCGCCGAGCGCGCGACCTTCAGCCCGCCAAGCGCCACCTGCACGAGTCCCGCCGCGGCCACCGCCGCGCACGTCACGGCGAAGCCCAGCTGCTGGATGAAGCCAAAGACCATCACCGCGAGGCCCGCCGCGGGGCCGCTCACGAGCAGCGGCACGCCGCCCAGCAGGCCCACCACGATGCCGCCCACGACGCCCGCGATGAGGCCCGCCATGATGGGCGCTCCAGAGGCGAGCGCGATGCCCATACAGAGGGGCAGCGCCACCAGGAACACCACCAGCGAAGCGGGCAAATCCGAGGCGAGAATCCCCTTCAACGAGGGCTTCGCCTCCTCTGCTCTTCCACCCGAAGTCATTGCTTGAGCTCTCCTGTCATCTGCCGAACCGCAAAAGGGCTCGAAGTGACAGGAGGCCTACGCAAGCGTCGTGCCGGACCGTTTCGGGCCCTTCCCGCCTGGGGCGTGGGCCGTCAGGACCGGGGGATGAAAGAAATTTGAAGCCCGCGCCTCAAGCGATGAAAGACTTTTTAAGTCCTTCACTCCGAGGGGGGGTTCTCCTCCAGGCGGCGGAGGAAGGTCGGATAGGACAGGCCCAGTGCGCGGGCCGCCTCCATGCGCCTGCCTCCAAGCTGCTCGAGCACGTGCCGGACATAGAGGCGCTCCACTTCATCGAGCGGCCTGGGTGGGCCTGACACGGAGAAGGCATTGGGGTCGCTCGGGGCCGGCGTGCCGCCCCCCTTGGTGAGCGATTGCAGCTCGAGCGTGGGCCCGCCCTCGAGCACGAGCGCTCGCTCGAGCACGTTGCGCAGCTCCCGGACATTGCCGGGGAAGGGATAGCTCAGCAGGCGCTCCTCCGCCGCGGGAGAGAAGGGAACCGGGCGCCGGCCGAGCTCCGAGCAGAGCTCCAGCACGAGCGTCCGTGCGAGTGGCAGCACATCCTCCCGACGCTCGCGCAAGGGAGGCACGTCCACCCGGAACACGCTGAGCCGGAAGAGGAGGTCCTCGCGGAAGCGCCCGGCAGCGACCTCCGCCTCCAGGTCCTTGTTGGTGGCCGCCACGATGCGCGCGGTGCTCGTGAGCTCCGTCGTGCCGCCGAGCCGTCGGAAGGCCCCCTTGTCGAGGAACGTGAGCAGCTTCGCCTGGAGCGCGAGCGGCAGCTCCCCCACCTCGTCGAGGAAGAGCAACCCATCGCTCGCGAGCTCCACGAGCCCGCGCCTCGCCGTCTTCGCGTCCGTGAAGGCGCCGCGTTCATGTCCGAAGAGTTCGCTCTCCATCATCGTGGCCGGAAGCGCGGCGCAGTTGATCTGCACGAACGCCCCCTGCTTCTGGCGCAAGGCGTGGAGATGGCGGGCGAGCACCGCCTTCCCGGTCCCGGTCTCCCCGAGCAGCAGGACGGGGCTTCGCGGAGTGGTGGCGATCCGCTCCAGCATCTCGAGGGTGCGCTGCATCGTCGGCGAGCGGGGCTCCGCCATCCGATGCTGTCCTTCGAGGACGCTCTCCGCCTGGCGCAGCCGTTCCTGGAGCTGGAGGTCGCTGGCCGCGCGGCGCGCGCGCATCACCAGGTCGTCAATCTCGACGGGCTTGCTCAGGTAGTCGCGAGCCCCCGCCCGGATGGCCTGGACAGCGCTCTCGATGTCGCCGTGCGCGGTCACCATCAGCACGACGGTCGCCGGAAGCTGGGCACGCAGTTCGGGCAGGAAGACGAGCCCATCTCCGTCCGGCAGCCTCCGGTCCAGCACGACGAGGTCCGGCGCCTCGGCGGCGAGCGCGGCGCGGGTCTCATGCAGCGAGCGCGCGACCCGGACGCGAAACCCCTCCTGGCTCAGCATGGAGGCCGCGAGCGAGGAGAAGGTCCTGTCGTCGTCGACGAGCAGCAGGGAGGTGCTCATGAGGCCATTCTCTCGAGCGGGAGGCGAACCGTGAAGCGGCTGCCTCCGGGCACGCGGGTGTAGGAGACGCTTCCTCCATCATGCGCACGGATGGCCGTGCGCACCATCGGAAGCCCGAGCCCGATGCCCTTTGACCGCCCCACGGCGAAGGGCTCCCAGAGCCGCGGCTCGAAGGCCGGGGGCACTCCGCCCGCGTTGTCCTCCACGACGAACACCACCTCCGCGCCTTCGCGAAGCAGCCGGACCTGGACGCGAGGCGTGGGCTGCTGGCCCGTGTCATGCGCCACGGCGCCGGCCTCGACGGCGTTGCGCATGAGGTTGTCGACGGCGGAGACCAGCAACGTCGGGTCCCCCTTCACGAAGAGCCCCTCCTGCAGCGTGGTCTCGAGGGTGACGTCCGCGGCTTCCGGCAGGAGCCTCACGGCCTGGAGCGCGTCCTGGACCAGCAGGTGCATCTCACAGCTGCGCCGCTGCGTGGACTGGGGGGAGGCAAAGCTCAGCAAGGAGCGGGCAAGGTGGCCCAGCCGGTCCGCCTGGGAACGCAGCGCCTGGACGGGCAAGGTCGTCTCCCCTCCCTTCGCGCGGATCATGCTGAGCGCGGCCTGCATGCTGTTGAGCGCGTTCTTCACCTCGTGGGCGATGAGCGAGGACGCCGTGCCGAGCGCGGCCATCGTCTCCTGGCGCCGCAGCTGTTCTTCGGCGGCCACCAGCGAACGGTAGGAGCGGCGAAGGAGCACCGTGAAGAGGAGCAGCACTCCGCCGAGCAGCGCGGTGTGGAAGCCGAGCTGGCCCAGGTAGCGGCTCTTGAGCACCGCGCGGTCCTGCGCCTCGTCCTCGAGCACGGCGAGCAGCATGCCGGTTCCGGGAACGAGCGCCGCCGCGCCGAGCAGCCGCGTGCTTCCGAGCGTGACGGCCCCGGGAGCGTCCACCAGCGGGCGGAGGCGTGTGGCGAGCTCCGGCTGACGCAGCAGCGGCGGAGGCGTCGCCGGCAGGAGGATGCGACCGCGCTCGCCGAGCAGGGCGACCATGGACTCGTGCGTCCCGCGAGGGGTCGGGAGCAGCTCGTTCGCCGTCGCGAGCTCGCCCACGAGGAGGCCCACGACGCGCTCGTCGCGCACGATGGGGACCGCGACCGCGACGAGCCCTCCTCCCTCCTCGTCCAGCAGTCCGACCGAAGCGACCCGCTCCTTCACCATCCGCCGGAACCACGGGCGCGAGGCGAGCGGTGTGCGCCCGAGCGGCATCTCCACCGGGTCGCTCCAGATGCGAGCGCCGTCCGCGGACACCAGCGCGACGCCCCCCGAGAAGAGAGACGTGTGGCCAAAGGCATTCTCGAGGAGCGCCACCTCGGGCGCCGCGGCGCCGTCCTCGGGCCGGAGCGACGGGTGCTCCGCCAGCCGTTGCAGCTCCGAGCGCAGCAGCCCGAGGTGCGCGCCCAGGGCCTGCGCCTGGAAGCCCGCGCGGTCCGACAGGTGGATGAGGAGCTCGCCCTGCGCCGCCTTCACGTCCTCCTGGTAGGCCAGGAAGGGGCTCACGAAGGCGGCGCCCCAGAGGAGCATCAGGCCGACCACGGCGGACCGGCCCGCTTTTCTCTGCGTGCGAAGCAGCTCGCCCGGTGGGGGCACCAGGGAGGTCAGGGACGGATGGGCCGGGGGCGACGACATGCGGCCATCATCAACACACTGTCGCTGACGCCTCCAGGGTCGAGTCGACAGCAGGGGCGCGTGTCAGGCCATGCCCCCGCGCTCAGTAGAAGAGCAACTCCGGCTGGTCTGCCTTGACGGTGATGATGTCTCCCGTGGTGCCCACCTGGGAGGCGTCACCGGCCGCCGTGGACTTCGTGCCGTCTCCGCCATTGCCCGCGCAAGCGCCACCGCCACCGCCGGTCTGGACCAGCGTCGTGGCCGTGCCAGAGACGGCCGACGCGCCCGCGGTGCCACCGTTCACCTGGACGTTGGCGGGGTTCACGATGACGGGCGCGTTCGCGCTGAGGAACTGGATGATGCCACCACCGCCACCACCGCCGCCGCCATACATCTGGCCCGCCACCGGACTGGCGCCATTCCAGCCAACGGCTCCATTGCCTCCATTGGCGAAGATCCTGCCGTTGGTATCCACCGTGAT
>NZ_RAVW01000498.1 GCF_003611585.1 Corallococcus exercitus
GGGAGGCGCTCGGGCTGGAGCAGGCGGCGAGCCAGCCTGCGAGCGCACAGACCGTGAGCACGGTGAAGCGGCGAAGCGGGCCGGGCTGTCCTCTGCCGAACGATGAAGGCATGCACGCCATCAAATCCTGACGGGCCCCTCCGTGTCACGGATGACCGGGCCTGCGGCAATGGGCAACTTCCGCCCTGGCATGGCACCTCCGAAAGCACCGCGCACTGGCAAGACTTCCGACCCCTCCGGCTTCGTCCGCGTCCGGGGCGCCCGGGAACACAACCTGAAGCACGTGGACGTGGACATCCCGCGCGACGCGCTGGTGGTCTTCACCGGCGTGTCCGGCTCCGGCAAGTCGTCGCTGGCGTTCGGGACGCTCTACGCGGAGGCGCAGCGGCGCTACTTTGAATCCGTGGCCCCGTATGCCCGGCGCCTGATTGATCAGGTGGGCGTGCCGGAGGTGGACGCCATCGATGGGCTGCCCCCGGCGGTGGCGCTCCAGCAGCACCGGGGCGCGCCGACGTCCCGCTCGTCGGTGGGCAGCGTGACGACGCTGTCGAACTCCGTGCGCATGCTGTACTCGCGCGCGGGCACGTACCCGCCGAAGCTGGGGCGGCTGGACTCGGACGCGTTCTCCCCGAACACACCCGCGGGCGCGTGTCCGAAGTGCCACGGCATCGGCCGCGTGTTCGAGGTCACCGAGCGCTCCATGGTGCCCGACGACCGCCTGAGCATCCGCGAGCGCGCTGTCGCCGCGTGGCCGCCCGCGTGGCACGGCCAGAACCTGCGCGACATCCTGGTGACGCTCGGCTACGACATCGACAAGCCCTGGCGCGACCTGCCGAAGAAGGACCGCCAGTGGATCCTCTTCACGGACGAGCAGCCCACCGTCCCCGTCTACGCGGGCTTCACGTCCGCGGAGGTGAAGCGGGCCATGGCTCGCAAGGAGACGCCCAGCTACATGGGCACCTTCACGGGCGCGAAGCGCTACGTGATGACCACCTTCGCGACGACCCAGAGCGCGATGATGAAGAAGCGCGTCGCCCGGTACATGGTCGCCAGCGACTGCGACCTGTGTGAAGGCAAGCGCCTGAAGCGCGAGTCGCTGTCGGTGAAGTTCGCGGGCCGCGACATCGGCGAGCTGTCCCGCATGCCGCTGGAGCAGGTCGCGGAGCTGATCAAACCCACGGCGGAAGGGAAGGGGAAGGACGCGGAGGCGATGGCCCGCGAGCACCCGGAGAAGGTCATCGTCGCCCAGCGCATCACGAAGGACCTGCTCGCGCGCATCCAGGTGCTGACGGACCTGGGCCTGGGCTACCTGTCCCTGGAGCGCAGCACGCCCACGCTGTCGCCGGGCGAATTGCAGCGGCTGCGGCTGGCCACGCAGGTGCGCTCCAACCTCTTCGGCGTGGTGTACGTGATGGACGAGCCGTCCGCCGGCCTGCACCCCGCGGACACGGAGGCGCTGCTCACGGCGCTGGACCGGCTGAAGGAGGCGGGCAACTCGCTGTTCGTGGTGGAGCACGAGGTGGACGTCATCCGCCACGCGGACTGGATCGTCGACGTGGGCCCCGCCGCCGGTGAGCACGGCGGACGCGTGCTCTACAGCGGAGTGCCGGAGGGCCTGGCGAAGGTGGAGGCGTCCCGCACGCGGCGCTACCTCTTCGAGGAGGAGGCCCTGCGCCGTCGCTCCCCCCGGAAGGCCACGGGGCGGCTGCGCCTGGAGGGCGTGAAGCGCAACAACCTGAGCGGGCTGGATGTGGACTTCCCGCTGGGCATCTTCACGACGGTGACGGGCGTGTCCGGCTCCGGCAAGTCCAGCCTCGTGAGCCAGGCGCTGGTGGAGCTGGTGGCGGCGAGGCTGGGCCAGACGCTGACGCCGGAAGAGGAGGAGGGCGAGCCGCTGGACCGTGAGCCCACGGTGGCGAGCGAGGGGCACATCACCGAAGGCATGGACGCCATCAAGCGGCTGGTGACGGTGGACCAGAAGCCCATCGGCCGCACGCCGCGCTCCAACCTGGCGACGTACACGGGCCTCTTCGACCACGTGCGCAAGCTGTTCGCGGCGACCCCGCTGGCGAAGTCGCGCAAGTACGGCGCGGGGCGCTTCTCCTTCAACACGGCGGGAGGCCGCTGCGACACGTGCGAGGGCGAGGGCTTCGTGAGCGTGGAGCTGCTCTTCCTGCCCAGCGTGTATGCGCCGTGCCCCACGTGCCACGGCACCCGCTACAACGCGAAGACGCTGGAGGTGCGCTACCGGGAGAAGAACATCGCGGAGGTGCTGGGCCTGACGGTGGACGGCGCCTTCGACTTCTTCACCGCCGAGCCGCCCCTCCAGCGAGCGCTCAAGGTGCTGCGCGACGTGGGCCTGGGCTACCTGCGCCTGGGCCAGCCCGCGACGGAGCTGTCCGGTGGCGAGGCCCAGCGCATCAAGCTGGCCACGGAGCTGCAGCGCACCCAGCACGGCGACACGCTCTACGTGCTGGACGAGCCCACCACCGGCCTGCACCCGGCGGACGTGGACAAGCTGATGGCGCAGCTGGAGGGACTGGTGGACGCGGGCAACACGGTCATCGTCGTGGAGCACGACCTGCGCGTCATCGCCGCCAGCGACCACGTCATCGACGTGGGACCCGGCGCGGGGAACGCCGGGGGCCGCGTGGTGGCGCAGGGCACGCCAGAGCAGGTGGCGAAGGTGAAGGAGAGCCGCACCGCGCCGTACCTGGCGCGGGTGCTCAAGTGACGCAGGGCCGGGACGGCGGGCTCAGTCGTCCTTGCCGTCGTGGTGGCTGCCGTTGTCGTCGTCGGAGTCCTCGCCGCCGTTGCGGTCGTGGTCGTCGAAGGCGTCAATGGACTTGTGCAGGTTGTTCTCCAGCTGCGAGCGGTTGTGCTCGTCACGCGGATCCAGCCGCGTGCCGCCCTCGCCGGTGAACCAGCTGCTGGGGTCGATGTTGATGGTGACGTTCTGGTCGTCTCCCTCGGTGACCACGAAGTCCGCCTCGCGCTCCTGCTCCACGCGAAGGCTGGACACGAACTGGAAGGGCGCGCCGTCGATGTGGCCGTCGATGACGACCGAGGCCCCCAGGTCCGCCAGCTCCTTCAGCGCCGCGTTGTCGCCTGCCTCGGTGGCGGACACCTTGCCGATGTCGAACTCGATCTCATCGTAGGTGCCCGCCTCCACCGTCACGTCGCGCAGGCGGACGACCTGTCCCTCCAGCGCGGTGCCCGACAGGTCGATGAGGAAGGCGCCCGTGCGCTGCTTCTGCTCGCTGGAGTCATCCGTGCTCGTGCCGGCGTCGTCCTTCGTGGCGTCGTCGTCATGATGACCCTCGCGCTTGAGCTCCAGCTCGCGCACCGACAGCCGCACCCGCTCCACGGTGATGCCATTGGAGGTCTCCAGCCGCTGCACGGCCTGGCCGGGAAGGCTCGCGCCCGAGACCGCGGAACCCATGCGCGTGCTCAACCCCACGGAGGAGGCACCATTGCCACACGCGGACAGGCAGAGGACGGAGGCGAACAGACCGATGAAACGCATGATGGGTGTCTCCTGGTTCTGGAGGGCGTCCCGCGATGGGGGGCGCCTCCCGTTGAAAAGAAGGAGCACGGCCGCCGGAATCGGCCACAGGGGGGATTTTCCCGCGCGATTTCAGGGTGGGACACGCACTCCCGGTGGCTCCGCGCACTCAACGGACGGGGGAGCGTGGCCGGAAGTGACCCCCGTGACTCCTTCCCTCCGGACGGAGTAGTGGATGGGGGTCATGGCTTGCACCTTCACACCTGGATCGGCCTGCCCTTGGAGGCATCGCCCCGACGCGAAGCTCGCGTGCGCGGGGAGGGCCGGGGCGTGACGGAGCAGGAGATGGCGGACTGCATCCGCCGTGCGGCCCGGGGAGAGCAGGCCGCGTGTGGCCAGCTCTACCAGCGCTTCCACGGAGCGGTGCGCCGCGTGGCCCAGGGCTCTGGGACATTGGGGGCCGCGGAGGTGGAGGACGTGGTGCAGGAGACGTTCGTGCGCGCCTTCCGCGAGCTGCCCCGGCTCCAGCACCCGCGCGCGTTCAGCGGCTGGCTGCTGACCATCGCCCGGCACCACGCCTATGCGCTCAGCCGTGGGGCGAAGGCCCGGGCCCGCGTGGAGGAAGACCTGGCGCTCGAAGCGGACACCGCCGTGCCCGCGCTGCCGCCTTCGCTCACGCTGGAGCGCCGGGTCGCGGTGGTGCGCGCCCTCATTGAAGGATTGCCCGAGGGCCCGGAGAAGGACACGGCCCGCCTCTTCTATCTGGAGGGCGAGCTGAGCGCGCGCGAGATCGCCGAACGGTTGGGCCTGGGCAAGAGCGCGGTGACGATGCGCCTGGAGCGCTTCCGCGCCCGGGTGAAGCGCGAGCTGCTGGCGCGGCTGCTGGCCGCGGAGGTGGGGTGAGCCATGAGCCAGAGCGACAAACACCGGGACGTGGAGTCCTCGAAGCGACTGGCGCAGCTGGCCGCGGAGGTGGGGTGAGCCATGAGCGGGACCGACAGACACCTGGATGTGGAGTCCGCGAAGCGGCTCGGACAGCGGGAGCCCGAAGCGGTGCGCTACTTCGCCGAGCACCTCTCACGTCCCTGTGAGACGTGCGAGGCGTTCCTCGCGCGCGACGAAGCGGAGCCCGGGGAGTTCCCGGGGTTGGACGCGCTGGCGGACGAAGCGCTGGTGGAAGCCTCGGGCCGTCCCTCCCGGGAGGACGCGGTCGGCTGGGCACGGGTGCGCCGGAAGCTGGGCGCGCCCCAGCGGGTGTGGCTCACCGGAGGGCTGGGCGCGGTGGCCGCCGCCATCGTGCTGGCCCTCCTGGTGCGCCCGGGAACCGGAGGCCCGGGCGACGTGGAGTCGCCCTCGCAGCGCATCAAGGGCACCGCGCCCCTGTCACTGGAAATCACGGCGGCGGCTCGGATGCCGGACGGAACCGTGCGAGCGGTGGCCACGGACGCGGTGCTTCCGCCCGAAGCGGTGGTGCTCCTGCGCTACCACGCCAGTGAGTCCGCGGACGCGCTGCTGGTGCGTGAAGCCCCCGGCGTGCCGCCGCAGGTGCTGGGCCGTCATGTGTTGACGCCGGGCACGCACGACCTGCGCGACGGCGAGGACCTGGCGGGTGTGTCCCTGGAGGACGAGCAGGGGCCGGTGACGCTGGTGCTGGTCGCCTGGCCGCACGACGACCAGGGGGACGCGGCTGTGGAGGCGGTGCGTGTCAGCGGACAGGTTCCCTCCGACGCGGCCCAGGCCCGCCTTCGCTTGAAGGTGGAGTCGGGGCATGCTGCTCCCTGAGGAGCCGCGCGTGTCCCGCCTGTTGTTCATCCCCCTGGTGCTGGCGCTGGTGACGCTCGGCGCGTGCTCCACCGTGGAGTCGCGGGAGAAGGGCCGCGCGGTGCGGGTGCGCCTGGACGACGGCGCGCTGGCCGCGGCGCAGGAGGGCGAACGGCACGCGCTGCTCATCGGCATCTCCGCGTACGCGGATCCCTCCTGGAACGGGCTGCGCTACGCGGCGAAGGACGCGGACGACCTGGGCCGGGTGCTGGCGGATCCAACGCACGGAGGCTTCCGCTCCGTGACGGTGCTCACGCGGCCCGAGCAGACGACGCGCACCTCGGTGCTCGCCGCGCTCCAGGCGCTGGAGGCCCGGCCGTGGCGGCCCCAGGACACGGTGGTCGTCTACGTGTCCGGGCACGGCTCGCTGGCGCGCGACGCACGGGGCGAGTTGCAGCGCTACCTGGTGACGTCGGACACCCGCTACCGGGACGTGGCCGGAACGGGCCTGGAGATGGCCACGCTGGAGCAGGCCCTGGAGCGGCTGGGTTCGCGGCGGCGCGTGCTGGTGCTGGCCACCTGTCACAGCGGCACGGGCAAGTCGCTGCTGCCTCCGGAGGTGCGTGACGAGCTCTCGCACATCAAGGCCTCCTTCCTGCCGCAGCCGTTGGAGGCCGCGAGCCGCGCCTCGATGGTGCTGTCCGCCAGCGATTGGGGCGAAGCGGCGCGCGAGGACGACGCGCTGGCCAATGACATCTACACGCACTTCCTCATCCAGGCGCTCGACGGACGCGGCGACCGCAATCGCGACGGAGCGGTGAGCGCGACGGAGGCCCACGACTGGGCTCGCCGAAACACCTGGGCCTATACGGAAGGACGCCAGCGGCCGAGCGCCCAGATTCTGGAAGTGGGCGCGGATCCGGTGCTGTTGTCCGGCACGCTGGAGCGGCCCGGGCAGCCGGAGGTTTTCTCCTACAGCGCGAGGCTGGAGGGCTTCACGCTCAAGGTGGACGGCCAGGAAGCGGGAGAGCTGCCCGGCGGAGTGGTGGTGCCGGAGGGACGCCGGAAGCTGGAGCTGCGCAAGGGAGGCCAGGTGCTGTGGGAGGACACCGTGGCGCTGCGCTCCGGCGAGCGGCGGGAACTGGAAGCGTTCCTGCGTCCCATGGCGGACGGACCCAGGCGCACGGTGACGCTGGGCGCGGGGATGCTCGGGTTCCTTGATGGACGCAGCCGCGAGCAGGTGCTGCCCGCGTCGGCCTTGGCGGGCGTGGGGCTGGGCTGGGA
>NZ_RAVW01000499.1 GCF_003611585.1 Corallococcus exercitus
TCCAGGTGCCGGAGGGTGGGACGCCGGTGTGGGTGGGCAGCGAGCCGGTGCGCGGCGGGCGCGAGTTCCCCGCGGAGGCACTGGTGGCGGGCGTGCCGCTGGTGCTCGCCGGGCGCGTGGCGCTGCTGCTGCATCAGGCGACCGTGCGCGGTGGTGGGGCCCCGGCGGAGCTGGCGGCGCTGGGCATGGTGGGCGACAGCGAGGGCATCGTCCGCGTGCGCGAGGACGTGCTGCGCGTGGCCGACCTCCAGGTCCCCGTGCTGGTGCGGGGCGAGACGGGCACGGGCAAGGAGCTGGTGGCGAGAGCGCTCCATGCGCGGAGCCCGCGCCGCGCGGGCCCCTTCGTCAGCGTCAACCTGGGCGCCCTGTCGAAGGACCTCATCGCCTCGGAGCTGTTCGGCGCGCTGCGGGGCTCGTTCACCGGCGCCACGCGCGACCGGGAGGGCTTCTTCCGCGCCGCGCACGGCGGCACCCTCTTCCTGGACGAGGTGGCGGAGGCGCCCCCGGAGGTCCAGGCGGCGCTCCTGCGCGTGCTGGAGACGAGCGAGGTCTATCCCGTGGGTGGGCAGGCCCCCGTGCGCGTGGACGTGCGGCTCGTCACCGCCACGGACGCGGACCTGGAGGCGCGCATCCGCGACGGCCACTTCAAGGCCCCGCTGCTGCACCGGCTGGCGGGCTTTGAAATCACCGTGCCGCCGCTGCGGGAGCGCCGCGAGGACATCGCGCCGCTGTTCCTCCACTTCGCTCGCCAGGAGCTGGAGTCCACGGGCGAGGCGGGGCGGCTGAGCTCCTCGGACGCGCGCGCGGAGCCGTGGCTGCCGGCGTCGCTCGCCGCGCGGCTGGTTCGCTCCGCGTGGCCGGGCAACGTGCGCCAGCTGCGCAACGTCGCGCGGCAGCTCGTCATCGGAAGCCGGGGACTGCCCGGGCTGCGCGTGGATGCGCGGCTGGAGCAGTCGCTGGACGAAGGCGCGCTTCCCATCCCGGGTCAGCCCCTCACGGCCCAGGCGCCCTCCCCTGCCTCGGAGGACACGCCCCCGCCCTCGGAGACGCGTGCGCCCGCGCGGCGCAAGCCGTCGGACGTGAGCGAGCAGGAGGTGCTGGAGGCCCTGCGCGCCTGCGCGTGGGACCTGAAGGCCACGGCGGACTGGCTGGGCATCCCGCGCTCGTCGGTGTACGTGCTCATCGACAAGAGCTCGCTCCTGCGGACGGCTCGGGACCTGAGCCCGGAGGAGATCACCCGCTGCTTCCATGAGTGCGAGGGCGACCTGGACCGCATGGTGCAGAAGCTGGAGGTGTCCCGCCGCGCGCTCCAGCGCCGCGTGCGCGAGCTGGGGCTGGAAGGCAGCTGAAGCCGGCGCGCTGGTACGGCCACTGCAATGCCCACCGGCACCATGGCCAACAACCCCATCATCATCGACGTCTCCACGACCCCTGTCAGCTACAACCCCAGCCAGGACGTGAAGCAAGGCGACACGGTGGTCTTCACGTTGGGCAATGCCCTCCACGCCACCGCCACCATCTCGTTCCCCAACGGCACCTGCCTCACGACGTCCGGCCCGTACACGCTGGGCGGTCCCACCCTGTCGACCACGCCCCTGGTCGTGTCCCCGACGGCGGCGAAGGGGGACTATCCCTTCGAGGTGGACTTCAACAGCGGCCTGGAGTCGCAGGCCCGCAAGGGCCACGAGTGGGACCGCAAGAACGGCGGCATCGACGTGACCAGCGATCCGCCGAAGGAGGCCCGCCGGTAGGCTCCGGACGCGTCAGCTCCCGGGCGTGACGTGCCATTGACGCGTCCGGGGCTCGCGGCTCCTGTCGCGGCCGTGAAACATCCGAGGGGCGCGTTCAGGACATGCGCCCTGGCCCACGGGCTGCAATGCTGTGCGGACCTATGGCCACCATCACAGTTGACCTTTCCACGGATCCCATCAGCTACAGCCCCGGCCCGGAAGTGAAGCACGGCGACACGGTGGTCTTCTCGATGGGCAGCTACCCTGCCTCCTACACCGCCACCATCACGTTCCCCGACGGAACCTGCCTCACGACGACCAGTCCGTTCTCCCTCGGGGGCGGCGGACTGACGGCCTCCCCGAAGACCGTCTCGATGACGGCGGCAAAGGGCATCTACGACTTCACCGCGACCATCGACGACGGGACGCGCGACCGGGGCACCGACCCCCGCGGCCCCCAGGAACGGGACCGGAAGAACGGCGGCATCGATGTGACGAGCGACCCGCCGGAGGATCCCGCCAGGCGGTAGTCCGTCAGCGCCAGACACGTCAGCCCCGGACAGCGACACACCATTGACGCGTCCGGGGCACGTGTCCCCTTGCCGCGGTCGTGAAACATCCGAGCGGTGTTCACGGCCGCGCGTTGGTCCACGGTCTGCAATGCAGTGCGGCCTATGGCCAACATCACCGTGAACGTCGCCACGATGCGCGTCAGGTACAACCTCAGGACGGAAGTGAAGCACGGCGACACGGTGGTCTTCACGCTGGGCACCGCATCCGTCGCCCCCAATGCCTCCATCACGTTTCCCAACGGGACCTGCTTCACCGAGCCGGGGCCCTTCTTCCTGGGGGCCGACAACGTGATGACCCACGCGCTGACCGTCTCCGACACCGCGAAGAAGGGGGTCTATCTCTTCGAGGTGAGCATCCCCGCCAACGGAGAGCCCGGCGCCATGCAGGCCGACGGTCCTCCGTCAGGCCGC
This sequence comes from Corallococcus exercitus, assembly GCF_003611585.1. GTDB lineage: Bacteria > Myxococcota > Myxococcia > Myxococcales > Myxococcaceae > Corallococcus > Corallococcus exercitus. Next base: position 2,714 of record NZ_RAVW01000499.1, read on the forward strand.
AAGAACGGCGGTATCGAAGTGATCCGCGATCCTCCGGTGGAGGTCCGCCGGTAACGAGCCGCCCGGGCCTCGCTCAGGGCGCGGGGGCGTCCGCCATGTCCCCCGATGCCGGAGCGCGGGAGCCGGCGCGAAGCGACAGCAGTCCGTCCCTCGCCGCGCGAGCCCGGACCCACCGGGGACGGGCCGCCACCACCGCGTCCGCCAGTTCCAGACCGCGCTTCAAGCCCGCCGCCGCGTCCTGCCCTTCCTGGAGGCGCCACCGCGCCCAGGCACCGTGGAGGTCCGCCGCCGCGAGCCGGTACTCCAGCCTCGGGTCGAGCTTCATTGCCTCCTCGAACGCCTGCGCCGCGCGCGTGAACTCGCCATCCGCCGCGCCATGGCCACGCGCTTGGGCCTCCACTGCCTGCACCTCGCGCGTGGAGTCGCTCCCCATGCCATGGCCACGCGCTTGGGCCTCCACTGCCTGCACCTCGCGCGTGAAGTCGCCAGCTGAAGCGCCGTGCCCCTGCGCCAGCCAGCGTGCCCGGAGGCCCGCGGCCTCCGCCAGGTAGCGCCAGGCATTGCCCAGCTTCGGGTTGAGCGCATGCGCCCGGTTCAGCGCCGTCTCCGCCTTCGCGAGGTCCGCCGCAGGGTCGTGCGCTTGCGACAGCGTCCACGCCGCCTGGCGCACCCAGGCCTTGCCCTGGTTCGCCAGGAGGTCCGCGTCGTCCGGCAGCCGCTTCAGCGCCTCCGTGTAGTCGTCCAGCGCTGCCCGGAGCGCGGCGCTGGGGTCCTCGCCCTTCTGGAGCTGGAGCTCGGCGCGGAAGACCTCCCACTCGCCCAGGTTGTTGAAGGCGAAGCCCTGCGTGGGCGCCAGGGCCCGGGCCTTCTCGAAGGACGCCTTCGCCTCGTCGAGCAGGGCCTTCGTGTCCCCGCCCTCCTCCGCGCGCAGCTCCGCCTGCCAGAACACCGCGGAACCCATCGCGTTGTGGAGCGCGGGCTGCTTCGCGTTGAGCGCCAGCCCCTGCCGGTACAGCGTCAGGGCCCGCTCCAGGTCCACGCTGACGTCCTCGCCCTTCAGGTAACGGGCGCGCGCGAGCTGCTCCGCCACCTCCGCGCCGTTGAAGCACGCGCCGAAGTTGTCCGGATTCAGCGACAGGGCCCGCGTCAGCGCGCTGTTCGCACGGCGCAGGTCGCCCGCCGCATCCGGCGCGTTCGGAAGGTCCGCCCGCTTGCGGTACGCGACGCCCAGGTTGATCCACGAGTACGGCTGCTGCTCGCTCAACTGAAGCGCCGTCTGGTACGCGGCGATGGCCTTGTCCAGGAGCGGGACCGGATCTCCCCCGCGCGCGGCCTCCGCGTCCGCCTGCCCCTGCCACGCAAGACCCAGGTTGGCGTGGAACGCGTAGTCGCGGTCCTCGTCGCGCAGCTGCTCGAAGGAGGCAATCGCGAGCTTCAGCTGCCCGCGCGGATCCGCCCCGTGCAGCTGCTGGTAGCGCGCCCACTGCCGGTGCGTGAGGGCCCGCTCCAACGGGATGCGGTCGCTCGGCGTGGCCACGGCCTCCGCGGTGCGCAGCGCGGCCAGCGACTTCTCCAGCAGCGCCTCCACGCCCTCACCGCCCTGGTTCGTGCGCTGCTCCGCGAGCCGGCGGTGGAAGCGCGCCTCCAGCACCAGCGAGCGGGCGTGGTCCGGCGCGGCGGCGAGCGCATGCGACAGCGCCTCCAGGCCCCGCTCGTAGTGCGGCAGCACGTTGCCCTCGCCGTACAGCTCCATCACCAGCGCGGCCAGCTCCAGCCGCCCCAGCACCGAGTGCACCACGGGCTGGCTCTCCGCCGTGGCGACCGCGGCGGCGTAGGCCTCACGGCTCAGCGCCAGGTCCGCCTGCGAACCCGCGCGGTCCCCGCCGTTCCAGCGGCGCATGGAGCGCGCGAGCAGGATGTCCCCGCGCAACAGCGGCGCCTCGTAGAACCACGGCGACTGCGTGCCCGGCGCGTCCAGGAGCGCCAGCGCGTCCTCCGGCCGGTCCTCGTAGAAGGCGAACAGCGCCTTCACGAACGACGGCGGCGCGGGGACGTCCGGCCCTTCCGCCTGGCGCAGGTACGCGAGCGCCGGGTCGCGGTAGCGCCCGTTCAACTCCTTGAGGCGGGCCTCGCGCTGCGCGGGGGCGCGGCGCTCCACGTCCAGCAGCAGCTGCTCGCGGTAGAGATGCCCCAGCACCTGCGCCAATGCCCACGCCACGCGGGGCTCGCGGTAGCCGTGCGCCCACGCGGCCTCCAGCTTCGCGCGCGCGCCGTCCAGGTCGTCCAGCGCGAACAGGGCGCGGCCCAGCGCGTACTCCCCGGGGCCCACCGCCTGCTCTCCCGCGCGGGCGATGTCCGCCTCCAGCGCGGCCATGCTCGCGCGCAGCGCCTCGCGGTCCTTGCGCGTGTCGTGCAGGCGCGACAGGGCGGAGTAGCGCGCCGAGGACTCGATGCGCTCCACGCGTTCGGTGAAGGCGCGGGCCAGCCGCTCGCGCTCGGCCACCTCGCCGCGCGCGAGCTGCGCCTGCGTGAGCGCGCCAGCCACCACCGCCACCACCGTGCCGCCCAGCGCCAGCGCCGCGCGGTGCTTGCGGACCTTCTTGCCCAGCCAGTAGCGCGCGCCATGGCGGGCCCGCACCGGCTCGCCCGCCAGGAAGCGCTCCAGGTCGTCGGTGAACGCGCGCACGGAGTCGTAGCGGAGGGGCCGCTCCTTCTCCAGGCACTTGAGGACCACCGCCTCCAGGTCCTCCGGGATGTCCGGCTCCAGCAGGCGCGGGCGCGGAGGCCGCTCCGACTGGAGCTTCGCGAGCACCTCCTTCTCCGTGCCGCCGGTGAAGGGGGGCTGCCCGGTGAGCAGCGCATACAGCGTCGCGCCCAGCGCGTAGACGTCCGCGCGGCGGTCCAGGCGGTGGCCCTCGCCCCGGGCCTGCTCGGGCGGCATGTAGTGCGGCGTGCCCAGCACCGCGTTCGGGGTGGTGCTGTCCTCGCGCCAGTCGCGCGCGAGCCCGAAGTCCATCACGAACGGGAGGAAGCCTCCGTCCTCCGAGCGCTCCACCAGGATGTTGCCGGGCTTCAGGTCGCGGTGGACCAGCCCCACACGGTGCGCGGCGTGCACGCCCTCCGCGGCCTGGCACAACACCCAGACGCGCTGCTCCAGCGTGAGCGAGTGGGAGAGCTGCCCCAGCGACGGCCCCTCCACGTAGCGCATGGCGATGAAGGCGTGTCCGCGCACCTCGCCGACCTCGTAGACCTCGCACACGCGCTCATGGCGCACGCGGGCCTGGGCGCGGGCCTCGGACAGGAAGCGGCGGGCCAGCTCCGGGTCCCCGTCGCGCACGAACTTGAGGGCCACGTTGCGGCGCAGCAGCGGGTCATAGGCCAGGAACACCTGTCCCATGCCGCCCTGCCCCAGGAAGCGCACGGGCTCGTAGCGGTCCCAGCCGGGCACCGGAAAGGCGGGCACGCCTTCCACGGCCAGCGAGGACGGGGCCGCCGTCGACAGCGTGGCGGCCTCCTGGATGGGGGCGCTCCCCCGGTCCGTGCGACCTTTGACCAGGTCCTGCCGCAAGAGGTCCAGGGTGTTCTCCGTCAGCCGGCCCCGTTCCTTCAAGAGCTCCAGGGGCCCGCGGTGCAGGCGGAGGGCCTCCTCGCGCAGGGCGGCCGCCTCGTCGGAGGACAGCAGCCCCTCGTCCAGCGCGAGCAGGACCTCCTCCTCGTACACCTCTTGATGGCCTGCCCCGTTCACGGACGGGAGCATACGGGGAAGGCCGGGGAACGCGGGAGCGCCGCCGGAAGGGCGCCATGGGAG